>JBJTBO010000300.1:0-2478 GCA_046091445.1 Planctomycetaceae bacterium
GCCGCCGGATCGGTGACCCCCGCGCGCGGCAGCACGCGGACGACCGTGGGCAGGCCGGGCGGGGTGACGGCGAGCGCGGCCGCGCCGAGCGGGGCGTCGATCGCGACCACGACGCCACCTCCTGACCGACGGAGTCCACGATGCTCTGGGAAGTCGACGTGCATCCGAAGCATGCGGCCGCGGACCACGGCGCCCGCGCGCTCGTCGCCGGGGCCGCCGACATCGGCGTCGCGGGATGCACCCAGGCCCGCAGCTCGACGGGCTGGCTCATCGAGGGCGACCTGACAGCCGCCGACATCGAGAAGGTGGCGACGGCGGTGCTCACCGATCCGGTCACGGAGTCGTTCGTGGCCGCCCCGCTCGGCGCGGCCGCGCTCGCCGTCACCCCGCCCGGCCTGCCCACGGTCGTCCGCGTGCTGCCGCGCGCAGGGGTCACCGATCCGGCGGCCGAGACGGCCCGCGCGGCGTGTGCGCTCGTCGGACCCCGGCCGGTCGCCGTGCGCAGCGTGCGCACGTTCTGGCTGCCGCCACTCCCCGAGGCGGATGTCCGCAGGCTCGCCTGGAGCCTGCTTGCGAGCGAGGCGATCCATGACGTCGTCGTCGGGCCGCTCGTCCTGGAGACGCTCGGCAGCGGCCGCACGTGGTCGTACCGGCAGGAGGCCGTCGTCCTCGACGGCCTCGACGACGCGGCGCTCGACCGCCTCAGCCGGGAGCGCTGCCTCGCCCTGACCGTGCCCGAGCTGCACGCGGTGCGGGATCACTTTCGGAGCCTCGGCCGCGCGCCCGGCGAGATCGAGCTCGAAACCATCGCCCAGACGTGGAGCGAGCACTGCTGCCACAAGACGCTCACGAGCGCCGTCGACCACGAGGGGCCGGCCGGGCACGTCTCCTACGACAACCTGCTCAAGGAGACGGTCTTCGCCGCCACCCGATCGATCCGCCACGGGCTCGGCAGTCGCGACTGGTGCGTGAGCGTGTTCCGGGACAACTCGGGGGTCGTCCGCTTCGACGGCGATCACGACATCTGCATCAAGGTCGAGACCCACAATCACCCCTCCGCGATCGAGCCCTACGGCGGGGCCGCCACGGGGCTCGGCGGTGTCATCCGCGACGTGCTCGGCACGGGGCTCGGCGCGCGACCGATCGCGAACCTCGACGTGTTCTGCGTGGGCCCGCCCGACACGCCGGCCGCCGACCTGCCCCCCGGCGTCATTCCGCCGCGCCGCCTGCTCGCGGGCGTGGTGGCGGGCGTGCGGGACTACGGCAACCGCATGGGCATCCCCACCATCGCCGGTGCCGTGGCCTTCGACCCCGGCTACCTCGGCAATCCGCTCGTCTTCTGCGGCACCGTCGGCATCATGCCGCGCGACACCGCGGCCGCGGAGGTCCGTCGCGGCGACCTCGTCGTCGTCGCGGGTGGCCGCACGGGCCGCGACGGCATCCACGGAGCCACCTTCTCGAGCATCGAACTCTCGAGCGACAGCGAACGCGCGTCCGGCGGCGCCGTGCAGATCGGCCATGCCATCAATGAGAAGACGCTCGCCGACTTCGTGCTCGAGGCGTCACGACGCGGTCTGTTCCACGCGATCACCGACTGCGGCGCCGGCGGCCTGTCGAGCGCGGTCGGCGAGATGGGCGCCGCCCTCGGCGCCGAGGTGCAGCTCGACCGGGTGCCGCTGAAGTACGCCGGACTGTCGGCGACGGAGGTCTGGATCTCGGAGGCGCAGGAGCGCATGGTGCTGGCCGTCGCTCCGGCCGACTGGGAGGCGCTCGCGGAGGTCGCCGCGGACGAGGGCGTCGAGGTGACCGCCATCGGCAGCTTCACCGGGACCGGCCGTCTCGTGCTGCGCTGGGAGGATCGCGTCGCGGGCGAACTCGACTGCACGTTCCTGCACGACGGGCGACCGCGACGCAGGCTCCGTTCCCGCCACGTCCCACCCGCGTACGTGCCCGTGGCCTGGCGCGAGCCGTGGCCGATGACGGGTGTCGTGCTGCTCGACCTGCTCGCGGCACCCGACGTGGCGAGCAAGGAGTGGATCATCCGGCAGTACGACCACGAGGTGCAGGGGGCGAGCGCCGTGAAGCCGCTGCTCGGCCCCGGCGCCGGCCCCGCCGACGGCACGGTGATCCGCGGCGTGCTCGGCCGCGCGCGCGGCATCGCGCTCGGCGTGGGCCTGCGGCACACGCTCGGCACGCTCGATCCCTGGCAGATGGCCGCCGGCGCGATCGTGGAGGCCATCTGCAACGTCGTGGCCGCCGGAGCCGATCCGGATCGCATCGCCCTGCTCGACAATTTCTGCTGGGGTGACGTCAAGCGCGAGGAGTCGCTCGGCACGCTCGTCGAGGCGTGCCGCGCCCGCGACGACGTCCCCCTCGCCTTAGCCGCGCCCTCCTGCCGCGGCACGGAGACCCACCCCACCGACGCCGCCTGGTCCGACCGCGCATCGACGGCCGGTCCATCGGGAGGGGCACGCTGAC
>JBJTBO010000301.1:0-6446 GCA_046091445.1 Planctomycetaceae bacterium
CCGCTACCCATCGTCGCCTTGGTGGGCCGTTACCCCGCCAACTAGCTAATAGGATGCAGGCCCCTCCCGAGGTGGAATCACACCTTTGGTCCGAGGACATTATCCGGTATTACCTGCAGTTTCCCGCAGCTATCCCAGACCTCGGGGTAGGTACCTACATATTACTGTCCCTTTCGCCGCTGTCCCCGTATTGCTACGGTTCTCGCTCGACTCGCATGCCTAATCCACGCCGCCAACGTTCACTCTGAGCCAGAATCAAACCCTTCAATTGATTGGATCGAGTCCGGCCGACGGGCGTTTCCTGCGAACGAGTCGCAGGGACCTGTCGAACGGGGTGATTCCGCACCTCTGAAGAGGTCTATCTGTCTGTTGAAATGGTTCCCGGAGGCGCTCGCCCACGACGCCACGACACCGAAGTGCCCTGACATCTTGGAAAGCGACCTCCGGTCGCCGGTCACGATCGCGTGCCGGCCGAAACCAAAAGAGATCGAACTGCCGAATTGCCAACGAACATGGCGGGAGGGTCGCTTACGCGATCCTCACCGCCGAGCCCCCGATGATAGCACAGCCACCGTCGGGGTCAATGGCCTGATCCGAAAGGCGTTGCGAAGCCGCTGGACAGGCCGAGAGGGCACGGCCGAAGCCGACCACCCGTTCTGTACGGGCCCTCGCAGCCGATGGTTCGACGGCGGGCCGCGGGCCGTTCCTCGCGGGCTTTTTTACTGCTCAGAGCCGAGGACGACCGGGATGTCGAGCTGCCGCCCCTCGCGGACCACCGTGATCAGGATCGTGTCGCCGGGATTGCGGGATTCCACGGCCGAGAGGAAGTCGTCGGCCGTCTTGATCGACTCGCCCCCCACGGCCACGACCAGATCCGCCCCAGACCGATCCACCCTGGCCGTCTCGACAGCAAACGGCCCCTGACGACGGCGCTCCCGAACGACCCGGAATCCCCGTAATCCCGCCCGTTCTGCCGGCCCCTCGGGCGCGACCGCCGCCACGAGCAGTCCTGTATCCGACTCGAAAACCCGCGTAACGCCGGCATCAGCCCGCACCACACGCCCCCGCTCGATCAACTGCGGGACGATCCGCGCGAGCGTTCCGACCGGGATCGCAAAGCCCACCCCGGAACTCTGCCCCGTCCTGCTCGCGATGGCCGTGTTCATCCCGATCAGGCGACCGCCGCTGTCCACGAGCGGCCCGCCTGAGTTGCCGGGGTTGATGGCGGCGTCGGTCTGGATGATCGACTTGATCGTCCTACCGCTCCGCGTCGGTAGAGATCGATTGAGGCTCGAGATGATCCCGGTGGTCAGCGTGCGCTCGAGACCGAACGGATTCCCGATGGCGAACACGTGCTGGCCGACCCGCAGGTCGGACGAGGTGCCGAACACGACGGGGTGGAGCACGCCCGCCGGCGCGTCGATTTTCAGCACGGCAACGTCTGTGGCCGGATCGACGCCTACGGCGGCGGCCAGGTGGGACGAGCCGTCCGAAAGGAGCACCTGAATTTCCTTGGCCCCCTCGACGACGTGATAGTTCGTCAGGACATGACCCCGCGTATCGAGCACGATTCCCGACCCGGCCCCCTCCGACGGCACCTCGAGAAGAAACAGCCCCGTGGCGACCGTGGCCTTCGTGTTGATGTTGACGACGCTGCGGTTCACGGCCTCGTAGACCGCGATGTTGGTCCGTTCCTCGGGCGTGAACGTGCGACCGCCAGGGGCGGGCGCGGCTGGTGGGCCGCCCGGCTGCGACCGCGCGGGGTCGGAAATCGCGACCATGAGGCCGCATGCCGCGATGCAAGACGCGATGTGTCGCACCGTCATGGGGGCGAAAGTCCGCTGCAATGGGGTGAGCGGCGACCGAGAAGTCGCCAGTGCCTCAAGGGCGGAGGTATCACGCACGGCCGTCTCCGGTCCACCCCGGTCCACCCCGGTCCACCCCGGCTCAGCCCGGCTCCCGTTTGAGGCGACGCGGGAGGTCGAACCCGAGCGGGCTCGGCAACGGCAAGAACCGTACCGGAAACCGAAAACATGCGGATTCTGCGGTGGATCGGCGTTGGCGGTCCGCAGCCCTCAAAATATGCTTGCTCGTTGAGAGATGTTCGCCAGCCGCCCGGAGAGCCCGCGATGGTCGCCACACGATCGATGTTTTTGACGGTGCTCCTGGCCTTTGCCGCCACCAGCATCGCCGGCCGCGCTGCGGAAACGCTTCCTACCGTCTCGTTCGTCGACTCGGCGGTGTCCCGTGACGATGCGTCGCTGGCCCCGGTGACGGCCATTGGCGTGCGGGGCGCCGCGCACGCGGCAGAGTCGACCGTCCGCGTCGTGATTCTCATGGACACGTCCGCCAGCCAGACGGGTCCGTATCGCCGGGCCCAGTTGGACGCAATCGCGGGCCTGCTCGATGACGCCAGACCCGACGACCGGTTCACGATCGCCGCCGTCGATGTCGACTGTGCACCGCTCGTGGACGGGTTTCACCCAGCCCAGGCGGATGCCATTCGAGAGGCGCGTGTGGCCCTCACCTCGCGGACGCCGCTCGGGTCCACCGACTTCACCCGCGTCATCGAGGCCGCCGCCGACCTGTTCGATGAGTCCGCCGCGGCACGCCGGGTCGTCTATGTGGGGGATGGACCGGGCCTTGCGGCCGTCGATCCCGCGGAATTCGCCGGAGCGCTGGCGATCCTGCGATCGAAACGCGTGTCCTTCTCGAGCATCGGCATCGGCCCGCAGGGGAATTGGCCCTGCCTCGCGGCCGCCTCGCACGCCACGGGCGGCACGCTCCTGGTACCCGACACCGCCGATGCCGCGAAGGCGAGCGGGGGTCGCGCGGCCGGGCGGCTCATCCAGCATGTGGCGTGGCCCGCTGAGACGCTCATCACAGCCGCCCTGCCCGACGCGCCACTGCGCATGCTGCCGGGATGGCTCCCGCCGCTGAGGTCCGACCGTGACTCGATCGTGCTCGTCTACGGGCCGCTGCGTGCCGGTCGCATGGAGATCGTCTTCGGTGAGGGCGAGGCAGAGGACGGCAGGCGCTCGGCGGTGCTCGACATCCCGCCGGCAGAGCCGCGAGAGGAGAACGCGTACCTGATCGAACTCGCGCGGAACGCCTGGGAATCGGGTGGCGTGTTCCTGCCCGTGCTCGGCCGTGAGGGCCTCGACCTCGCGCGCGAAGCGATCCGCGGCGAGGCCGCGACGCTCGCGGCGCTCTCTCAGCAGGCGCGGGCGATCGGCGCCACCGCCTCGGCGGTCAGGCTCGCTGAGGCGTCGCTGCGCCGAGATCCGGACAATCAGGATGCGGTCATCATCCGCGAGGCGGCGCTCGCGCAGGCAGGCCCCGTCGATGCGGCCATCGAGCCCGACGCGGGCATCCTGCCGGCTCCCGGTGTCAGCCTGCCGACCGGAGATAACGCGGAACTCGAAGCCATCGCCGTACGTCGTCGTGTCGCCGCGCAGCAGCTCGAGCGAGATATCGGCGTGAGAATCCGCGACGCCCGGCAGTTGCTCGTCAGCGATCCGGATACCGCGCGAGATCAATTCAAGGCGATGCAGGAAGAAGTGCGGCTGTCCACGGATCTCGACGAGGCCACGCGAAGCCGTCTCGAGCGGCAGCTTGAATCTCGCATTCGGGAGTCGATCATCCGCTCCCGCGAAAAGGTCGACCGTGACCTCGCCAACGAGCGCCGTGCCGCAATCGGCCGCGAACGCATGCGGCTGAACACGGAACTGCAGCGCCGCGAGGATCGTTTCGTGCAGCTCACGGAGCGATACAACGCCCTTGTCGAGGAGGGCATTCGCGTCGCCTACGCCCAGCCGGAGTATTACCCCGAGATGGTCGGCGCGGAGGCCGTCATCGGTGCCGAGACGCCGACGCGGGTATTCATCGAGGCGGAGCGCGGCGTGGGCGAGGAGATGGCGATGGAGGCACCGCCGCTCTGGGCCAATCACCCCATGCCGATGACCGCCCGTGTCGTGGCGCGAACAGCCCCCCTCGTGGCCCGCATCCTGCACTACGACTCCCAAAACCAGCGCACACGACGCGACCAGGAGCGCGGCTTCATGGATGCGCTGCACGAGGTGGACGTCGCGGCCATTCCCTTCCCGACCGAGCCGCCCATCGTCTACCCGACCGCCGAGCGGTGGCGGCAGATCACGAAGTTGCGGGAAAAATACAAGTCGGTGGACCTTGCGAGCCCGTCGGAAAACGAGAAGAAGATCTACGATGCGCTCGATCGGCCGGTGTCGCAGGCACTCGACTTCAACGAGACGCCCCTGCGCGCGGCGATCAGCCAGCTGTCCGATGAGTTCGACCTCCCGATCGTGCCCGACGTCCGGGCGCTCGACGAGGCGGGGCTCGATCTCGATGCCACCACGGTCACGAAGCGATTGAGCGGCATCCGGCTCAGGTCGGCTCTGCGGCTGCTGCTGGAAGAGGCTGACCTCACGTATCTCGTGAAGGACGAGGTGCTCGTCATCACGACACGCGAAAAAGCGGCGGAGACCCTCGTGCGGAAGGTCTACCCCGTGGCGGACCTCGTGATACCGCTGAACGCGGGCGCGGCGATCAATCCGTTCCAGCAGGGGGGTGGGATCGGAGGCGCGAACGCGATGGGTGGGCCCGGTGCAGCGGGCGCGGGCATGGGCGGCATGGGGATGGGGGGCGCTGGCATGGGCGGCATGGGCGGCTTCTGCTGGGTGGCCCGCGAGGTGTACGGGGCGCATGATCCCCGCTGGCTCGTGTTTCGCGACTGGATGATGGACGAGGCCCCCGCATGGCTGCGGCGGCTCTACGGAGCACATGGCCGAGCGGTTGCCGACTGGGTGCGTCACCGGCCGTTCGTGAAGTCGGTGCTGCGGGGCGGAATGGATCTCGTCGTCGCTCCGCGCATGAGCTCCTCGCCACGGGCAGGGCATGCCCAGGTGTCCGACGCCAAGGCGCGTCTGGCACGCCGGGACGGTGATGATCGTGGGGACTCCGGCTCCCCGGCCGCGGTACGAATCGCGCCGCTGGCGACGACGCTGGTCGCTGCTGCCACCGCTCCGCCCGCCGGCGACGCCACGGATCTCGGCCGCGTCGGGCTGCCGCAGGAGATTCTCGAATCTGCTGAGCTCGATTCCGCCCTCACCGCCTATCTCGAGGCCGGACACGATCCCGCTCGGCCACGGGACGCCGACGCGCGGGAGATGGCAGCACGGGCCGCGCAGGTGCGTGTGTCCGCGCTCGAACTCGGACGTCAGAAGCGATTCGACCGGGCCGCCCAGCTGCTCCAGGCGGCGATCGCATCGGGACATGCCGAGCCGTGGATGTACGAATCGCTGGCAGTGGCGCTCGAGGCCGCCGGTCGTTCACGTGACGAGATCGAACGCGTGCTGCTCTCGAGCGCCGACTTCGCCACGAGTGCCACGGATCTCCTGCAGCTCGCCCACTACCTCGCCCGTGGCGGGTCGGATCGTCACGCGATCCGGCTGTGCCGGCAGGTCACACGCATCGATCCCGTGAATCGCGAAGCCTACGCGCTCGCGATGACGCTCGCCGCCCGCAGCGAAGACGACGCCGGCCTGCGTTGGGCCTGTCCCGGCGTGCTCGCCCACGAGTGGCCCGCCGCGCAGCGCGACATCGCCACGCGTGCCGCACGCCTCTCAAAGGCCACGATCGATCGGCTGGTGGCAGCCGGCTCCAAGGATGAGGCGGACGCGTTTCGAGGCGCGGTCGATCGCGCGCTCGTGCGCGACCTCGTCGTGAATGTCAGCTGGACAGGAGATGCCGACATCGACGTCGTCGTGCAGGAACCTCCCGGGACGGTCTGCTCGCGGACGTCCCCGCGATCGACGTCTGGCGGGCAGTTGCTGGCAGACGACCAGTGCGGGGCCGTCCCGACCGGCGATGCCGGAAATGGCCGCGTCCAATGCGAGCGGTATACGGCCACGGAGGCGTTTCCAGGTACCTACACGATTCTCGTTCGCCGTGTGACCGGCCGTGTGACGGCCGACACCATCACGGTTGAGATGACGCTCTTTCGAGGGACGGATCGCGAGCAACGCCTGCGACGACAGGTGCCGGTAACGGCCGATGAACAACTGCTCACGGTCGACGTGCCGTGGGGACGGCGGCAGCAACCCCTCTTCGACGCGCAGATCGCCGAAGATGTCAACGTGCAGCGGCAGATCGGACGATCCGTTCTGATGCAGCAATTAGCCGGATTGAACGACCCGGCGACGATCGCTGAACTCTCGGAAAGTCGTGGCGGTCTCGGGGAAACAGCCCCATTGTCTCCCCAGGCCGGGACTGGGCTGCCATTCTTTCGCGGAGCAGGCGCGATCGGTTACCAGCCGATTGTCTCGACGCTCCCTGAAGGCTTGAACTTCCAGGCACAGGCCGTGGTCTCAGCGGATCGCCGCTACGTTCGCATCACGGCGACGCCCCTCTTTTCGGGCGTCGGTCAG
>JBJTBO010000302.1:0-2017 GCA_046091445.1 Planctomycetaceae bacterium
CCGATTCCAGACGATATTTGCCTCCTGAGGCGCTCGCCCGCATCGGCCATCTCGAGCTGCGTGCGCGGGCGGTCGTCGAGGGCGTGCTCGCGGGCCTGCACAAGAGCCCGTACCGCGGCCAGTCGGTGGAGTTCCTCCAGCACCGGGAGTACGTGCGCGGAGACGACCTCCGCCGGGTCGACTGGAAGGTCTGGGCGCGGCAGGACCGCCTCTATGTGAAGGAGTTCGAGGAGGAGACCAATCTCCGCCTCACGCTCGTCGTCGACTGCTCCGCCAGCATGGACTACCGGGGTCTCGGTGCGGCGCTGAGCAAATACGAGTGTGCGTCGACCGTGGCGGCCAGCCTCGCGTGGCTCGCGCTGTCGCACGGCGACGCCGTCGGATGCGCCGCGTTCGACGACCGGGTGCGGGCGGCGGTCCCGGCGCGGACCAGCCGGTCGCACCTCGCGAGCGTCGTCGGCGTGCTCGCCGCTCCGCGCGGGCGCGGGGACCATCCGGCCGAGGCCACGTCGCTGCTGCCGGTGCTCCGGTCGCTCGCGGAGTCGCTCCCCCGACGCGGCCTCGTGATCATCGTCTCGGACCTGCTCGGTGATCGCGCCGGGCTCGTGCCGGGCCTGCGGCGGCTGCGTGCCCGCGATCACGATGTCGCGCTTCTGCACGTGCTCGACGACGCCGCGCTCGATTTTCCGTTCGACGGCCCGACCCGGTTCGAGGGCCTCGAGGCCCTCGACGAGATCGCCTGCAACCCCCGGGCATTCCGCGACGGGTACCTGGAGGCGCTGGGCGAGTACCTGTCACGCACGAGGCAGCAGGCGGCCGCGCTCGATTGCGACTACGAGCTGATCCGGACGCGCGAGCCCGTCGGGGCCGCGCTCGTGCGGTTTCTCGCACGCCGTGCGAGCCTCATGGCATGACGGCCTTCGACTTTCCGAGCCTCGTGTGGTGGGGGCTGCCGCTGGCAGCCGTGCCGCTTGTCATCCACCTGATCAATCTGCTCAGGCACCGGCGGGTGCCGTTCGCCGCGATCGAGTTCCTGCTCGCGAGCCAGCGCAAATACCGCACCCGCGTGCTGCTGCGGCAGCTCATCCTGCTCGCCCTGCGGACGGCGGCGGTGGTGGGCCTCGTGCTCATGCTCGCCCAGCCTCGGTGGCGCACGGCCCTCGGCTCGTTCTTCGGAGGCGGTCGGGCGGTGCACGTCGTCGTGCTGGACGACAGCGCGTCGATGCGGGACCGCTCCTCGGGAGGCGGGCTGGGGGACACGACCGCGTACGACCGCGGTCGCGCGGCGGTGGCCCGCATCGTCGCCGATCTGGCGGCAGCGGCGCGGCCCGCGCAGGTGGCGGTCGCGCGCTCGTCGGCGCTCGCGGCACGCACGCCCACCCCGTCCCGGGATCCGCAGTCCGCGGGGCGCGACGACGGGGGGCGTGACGTGCTGCCCGCCGCGACCAGCGTGCCGGATGAGACCGCGCCCGCGGGAGCCGACTCCGATGCAGCCGTTCCCCCCGTGCGTGATCGCCGCGGTGCGAACGATCCGGGAGGTTCGTTCGACCTCCCCCTCCAGGCCGCGACGCCCGCCACGGCGGGGCGCGTGGCGGACGAGCTCGACCGTCGCCCGGCGTCGTTCCGTGCCACGAACCCCGCCGTCGCGCTCGACGCGGCCCTGCCGATCCTCACGGCCGGGAGCGGCACCGAGCGGGTCCTCTGGCTCGTGAGCGACTTCCGCACGCGCGACTGGGGTGTCGCGAGCGACGTGGCCGCGGCGACCCGCCGGCTCGCGGAGGCCGGTGTGACGGTGCGCTTCATCGACTGTGGTGCCACCACCGAGGCGGTCGCCGGCAACCTCACCGTCGAACGACTCGAGGTGGTGGGGGGCGTTCCGGCCGCCGGGGTGCTCGTGCCCCTCGAGGTCAGCGTCCGGAACGACGGCGTTCGCGAGGTGCAGGACGTCACGATCGTGCTGCGGGAGGACGGCAGCAGCCGTCCCGGAGCCCGCCTCGCCGCGATCCCGCCGGGTGGG
>JBJTBO010000303.1:0-4813 GCA_046091445.1 Planctomycetaceae bacterium
GATCCGGCTCACGAAAGTTCGCCGCGATCCGATCGACGGTCTCCATGAAGCCATGCAGCGTCGCTCGCGGGCTCGACATGTCGAGCGGCACGAGGGGGCTTTCGCGCTCGGCGGCGGAGGCGGAAGCGACGGCGGCGAGAAGGATCGAGACGATCAGCGCGGCGCGAACGCACCCGGCACGTCCGGGAACGCGACGCCAGGAAGCCATGGGGATCGGCATGAGCGGAGCCCTGTGTCGGCGTGGAGCCGCGGGCCGCGAGGCCGAGGCGGGAAAGACCCTTCGGCCGACCACCCGACAAGGCCACCCAGACCGCCCATCTTCTGCGTCGCCGATCCCTGCTGCGATGATGATGCAGGGTCGGCGACGGCACCGAACCCGGCCCCGCGCGATTCGAGTCCTCCGGAAACACCACGATGCATCCCCTTCTGCTGCTCTTCCTCCTCGCCACGACGACCGAGGTCTCGTGGCCGGCGTTCCTCGGGGCCGGCGCCACGCCGCTCGATCCCGCCACGCTGCCGCTGCGGTGGAGCCCCACCGAGAACATCGCCTGGCAGGCACGGCTCCCCGGCCACGGCCAGTCGAGCCCCGTCATTGTCGGGGACATGGTCTGCCTGACGGCGGTCGAGGGCCCCAAGAAAGACACCAGCCATGTCCTCGGCCTTTCCCTCGCCGACGGTCGCGAGCGCTGGCGGCACAGCCTTGCCTCGAGTGATCCGGTGGAGAACAGCCTGTACGTGAGCCGCGCCGCCCCCACGCCGGTCGTCGACGCCCATGGTGTCTACGCCTTCTTCGAGAGCGGTGACCTCGTCGCACTCGCGCACGACGGCCGGCCGCGCTGGCAGCGGTCGCTCTCGAAGGAGTATGGCCGCTTCAGCAACCGATTCGGGCTCGCCGCCTCGCCGACGCACCTCGAGGACCGTCTGTTCGTGCTCGTGGACGACGAGGGGCCGTCGTATCTCATCGCGCTCTCCAAGGCGGACGGGGCCACGCTCTGGAAACAGGATCGCACGAGCCGCACGAGCTGGAGCTCGCCGGCCGTCGTGACGATCGACGGCCAGCCACAGGTCGTGGTCAGCTCCGCCGGGACCGTCGATGCCTACGATCCGGCGACCGGCACCCGCCTCTGGACCCTCGACGGCCTCGGTGACAACACCGCCGCCACACCGATCGACGTCGGCACCGGCCGGTTTCTCGTTGGCGCCTCCGCCGGTCGCGAGGGACAGAACGCGGAAGGGGCGCGGCGGTCGAACCTGCTGCTCACGGCGACCCGCCGGGCGGACGCCTGGGAGCCGCAGGTGCTCTGGCGCACCCAGCGCGCGACACCGTCGTTCGGGTCACCCGTCGTGCATGGTGACTGCGCCTACTTCGTCAATCGGGCCGGCGTCGTCGTCTGCCTCGATGCCGCCACCGGCGAACCGCACTACGAAGAGCGCACCGCGCAGTCGGTCTGGGCGACACCCCTGGGCGTGGGCGACCGGGTCTACCTGTTCGGCAAGGACGGCACGACGACGGTGATCGCGGCAGGACCGCGCTGGCAGGTACTCGCGGAAAACGTGCTCTGGGACCCCGACAGCGTGGCGGTGGATCCCGCGGCGGCCGCGCGCGAGGCCACCGAGGAACGGCGGCGTGGTGCCGCAATGTGCGGCGGGCGCACGCAGTACGGCATCGCCGCGGTCACCGGCACGCTGCTCGTGCGCACGGGTGATGTGCTCTACTGCCTGAAGGACGCCACCGGGACGGAACGCGACAACCGCTGACGCCGCGAGCCCCCGCGTTCACGATCCCGGTCTGTCGGCGACGACCGTCCGCGCCCGCCCATCCGCCGTCGTCCTGCGGCGACGGGCCAGCCAAGGGAGTGCCCGTCCATGACGACACCGATGGAGCCCGTGATGAGGCCGTGCGCCGTGGCGTCCGGAGTGCGGCCGACCGCCCACATGCTCGTCCTGCTCTTCGCGACGATCGCGCTCGCGAGCAGCACGGCCGTCGCCGTGGACACCGAGACCGCCACCTCGCTCAACGAGTTCGAGGCCCAGACGCTCGTCCGTGCCAACCGCGCGATCTCGCTGCGGGCGCTTCGCGACCTCAAGCCGAACGTGGCGATCATCCTCGCCCAGAACCGCGGCGGCATCACGCTCGACAGCATCCGGCAGCTTCCGCCCGAAACGGCCCAGGCGCTCGCGGCCAACCAGTCATCGTTGAAGCTCGACGGCGTAGCGACCCTCGATCCGGCGGCCGCCTTCGCGCTCGCCCAGTCCCGCGCCCAGATCTCACTCGAGGGACTCACGGTCCTCGACTCGGTGCCGCTCGCCATGAAGTTCGCGACGCAGGGCACTCCCGTGACGCTGCCGCTCGTCAAGCAGGTGCCGGAAGAGGTCGCCAACGTCCTCTCCAAGAGCAGGGGGGCCCTCCACCTCGAGGGGCTCCAGACGCTCGAGCACCCGGGGCTCGCCAACCGTCTCGCCAACCGCAAGGACACCCTCGTGCTCCCGGCCCTCACGACGCTCACTCCCGAGGCGGCGAAGGGATTCGTCGGGACATCGGGCAGCATCTCGCTGCCGGCCCTCACGACCCTCGACGACGAGTGCGTCAAGGGGTTCGCGCGACATCGGGGCACGCTCGACTTCGACACGCTCGAGCAGATCAGCCAGGAGGCGCTCGCGGTGCTGCTGACCAATCGAGGCACCCTGGAACTGGCGGCCCTCAAGACCCTCGGCGACCCGCCCTCTCCCGAGGTGCTCAAGGCGCTCGAGAAGCAGGACGGCATGCTGTCACTGACGAGCGTCACATCACTGCATCCGGACGCCGCGGAGGCGATCCGCAAGCGCAAGGCTCCGGTGGAGTTTTTCGGAATCTCGACGCTCTCACCCGACCTCGCCGGCGCGCTCATCAACTGCCAGACCATCATCTCGCTCCCGTCGGTCGCCGAACTCGATTCGCCGACCGCCCAGGTGCTCCTCACGCATCGGGCGAAGGGAAGCTCCGGGTTCCTCTTTCCCGCCGATCTGGCCGGCCGTCTGCCCGCCGAATCGGCGAAGGCGTTGCAGCGTCACAGGGGCATCCACTTCGGTTCGGTCAACGGGAAGTGACCCGTTCGTCGGTCGAGTCTCGCCGCAGCCGCCACCAGCCGGCCAGCGCGCTGCCCAGCACGGAGTGCACGACCGACGAGATGGCGCACGGAACGGCCGCGAGCGGATCGGCTGGAAAGTGCCGCTGGGCCAGGACGACCCCCAGCCCGGAATTCTGCATCCCCACCTCGATGGCGATCGCACGGCCGACGGCCGGCGGATAGCCGATCACGAGCCCGACCAGCCGGCCCAACGCGAAGCCAGCCGCGTGGAGCGTGGTCACCGCGGCCAGCAGCCACACGCCGCTGGTACGGACGGCCGTGGCGTTCTGACCGAGGATGCTCGCGCAGACGAGGGCGATGAGGATCACGCTCACCAGCGGCGCGAAGGGCTGCGTCGCGCGCACCGCGGCCGGCAGGAAGCGGTTGACGAGCACGCCCACGACGACCGGGATCACCACCACCTGCAGCGTCGAGCGGAAGAGGGCCAGGGCGTCGACCTCGACGAGACGTCCGGCGAGCAGCTTCACGAGCAGGGGCGTGAGGATCACGGCGGCGAGCGTCGTGCAGGTGGTCATCAGCACGGACAGCGCGACGTCGGCCCGTGCGATGAAGGTCACGACGTTGGACGCGGTGCCGCCCGGACAGCAGGCGACGAGGATGATCCCCACCGCGAACGGCGTGTCGAGGCGAAAGAGCGTGGCCACCAGCCAGCCGAGCGTTGGCATGATGACGAACTGGGCCGCGAACCCGACGACGACCGGCACCGGCCGCCGGGCGAGCCGCACGAAGTCGTCCACGGTGAGCGTCACGCCCATGCCCAGCATGATGAAGGCGAGCGCGACGACGATCGCATCACCGCGAAACCAGGTGAACGCAGCCGGCTCGACGAGCGCCAGGCCACAGGCGGCCAGCACCCACACCGGGAAGGCATTCGCGAGCAGGTCGAGGGTGCGGTGCATGCGGCATCCACGGGACGGGGAAGGGGGACCGATCTCGTCAGCGGACGGCCGAATCGCCCCCCCGGGAGGCGCGGGATGGTGACCGGCGACGACGGTGGCATCATACGGGGACGTGCGGACCGATCCTGCCGCATCCTCCGACGGAGCGATCTCATGCCCGAAGCGTCCGGCCCCCGGGCCCACGTGCTGCTCGAGGCGAACTATCGCCAGTTGCTCGACGATCGCCCGCAGGTCGCGATCCTCCCCTGGGGCGCCACCGAGGCGCATGGCTGGCACCTGCCGCACGGCACCGACGTCATCGAGGCCGTCGGCATCGCCGAGGGCGCGGCGGCGCTCGCCGCGGCCCGCGGGGCCCGGCCGCTCGTCCTCCCCGCGATTCCCTTCGGCAACAACGCGCAGCAGCAGGATCAGGTGGCGACGATCCACCTCTCGACCACGACCGCCGCGGCCGTGCTGCGCGACGTGACCATGAGCCTCGTGCGACAGGGGATCGATCGCCTCGTCGTGCTCAACGGCCACGGCGGAAACGACTTCAAGCCGCTGGTGCGCGACGTGATGCTCGAGACCGGCGCGCTGCTCGTCGTCGTGAACTTCTTCGGGGTGCGACCCGACTCGCTCGCCCGCATCTTCCCCGACCCGGGAGATCACGGCGGCGACATGGAAACCTCCCTCGTGCTCCACCTGCGCCCCGACCTCGTCGTGATGGCACAGGCGGGCGACGGAGGTCGGGTCCCCTGGACGATCCAGTCGCTCGCCCAGCCGGGCGTCTGGACACCCCGCCCCTGG
>JBJTBO010000304.1:0-9629 GCA_046091445.1 Planctomycetaceae bacterium
ACTCGAGCAGACCGCCGAGGTGCGCCCGGTCACCCGACTTGACGAGCTCGACCTGCGTGGCCATCGGATAGTAGGGGAAGATCTCCGCCTGCCGCTCCACGGGCACGGCGTCGAGCATGCGCCACAGCTCGGTCGGCTCGAGCCCCTCGGTGAACTCCGCGACCGTCGCCGGGTGGAGTTCCTCGGCGACCTCGCGCAGGCCGGCGGTATCCCCCTCGGCGAGCATCCCCCGCAGTTCGGGGAGCAGGATGGGATTGGCGGCCGAGGGCATTGGCGGGAGAGGGAGGGGAGGGCGGGGGCGACGGACCGATGCCGCGCGACGCCTATACTGCGATCGCGGTGAGGAAGTATGCCATGAACGCCTGCGGAGACGAACAGCGTTCGCGTCGCCGGACGCGTCGGGTCGCGTGCCGACGGATCGGCGTCATGGCACTCGTCACGTGGGTCGCGACGTCGGGCGCCTGGCGAGCCGGCTCGGCGACGGAGGCACAGGACACGGCCGCCGTCGTGTCCGCCGCCGATGGCCTCGACCTCCTGCTCACGCGGGCCTACCTGCCGGCCGACTTCGACCAGGAGGTGTTCGACGCGCTCTGGACGACGTGGGAGGAGCCGCTGCGTTCGCGAGCGGAACGGCTCGACATCGAAGGAAGGCGACGGCTGGCGATGGAGCGGTATGGGCTCGTGCCGCATCCGGACGATCCGTCGCGGTCGCTCCAGTACGCCGTCGATGCCGCGGGCAACTGGACCATGAGCTGCCTCGCCTGTCACCAGGGGCAGGTGAGGGGCGTCACCATCCCGGGAGTCCCCAACTCCTCCTATGCGCTCGAGACGCTGACCGAGGAGGTGCGGCTGGTCAAGGCCCGGCAGCGCAAGGCGTTCGGGCACATGGACATGGGATCGCTCTTCCTGCCGCTCGGCACGACCGTCGGCACGACCAACGCCGTCATCTTCGGGATGGCGCTCATGCGGCACCGCGACCCGCAGCTCAACATCGTGGCCCGCCCGCCGCGGCTCGACCTGCCCCATCACGACATGGACGCACCGGCGTGGTGGCTCTACCGCACCCGCCGCACGCTCTACGCGGATGGATTCGCCGCCAAGGGGCACCGGATGCTCATGCAGTTTCTGCTCGTCAAGGAGAACGGGCCCGAGCGGTTCCGCGAATGGGAGGATGACTTTCGGCACATCGAGGCGTGGATCGAGGGGCTCGATCCGCCGGCCTGGAGCGGACCGCTCGACGAGGCCCTCGCGGCGCGGGGCCACGAGGTCTTCGCGAGGCACTGCGCGGAGTGCCACGGCACCTACGGTGCGGGGCGCTCCTACCCCGAGCGGATCGTGCCGATCGAGGTGATCGGGACCGACCGGGCGCGGCTCGACGCGCTCACGGCCGGGGAGCGTCGCGACCTCAACGCGAGCTGGTTCGGGGACGGCGCGGGAGCCCGGCTCGAAGAACGCTCCGAGCCGGCCGGGTACGTGGCACCTCCACTCGACGGTGTCTGGGCCACGGCTCCCTATCTGCACAACGGATCGGTGCCGACGCTCTGGCACCTCCTGCATCCCTCGGAGCGGCCCCTCGTCTGGCGTCGGACACCGGCCGGCTACGACGACGAGCGGATCGGACTCCACGTGGAGTCGGCCGACGAGATGCCGGCGGAGCGGCTCGTGCCGGCCACGCGACGCACCTGGTTCGACACGCGCCGCTCGGGCAAGAGCGCCGGAGGGCACGAGTTCGTCGATGCGCTCGACGCGGCCGAGAAGACCGCGGTGCTCGAGTATCTCAAGACGCTCTGAGCGGCGGCTCCGTCGCCCGGCCGTTCCCGATCTGGTACCGTGACGAAACGGCCGCGGAGGGCGGCGTCGGACTCGGAGACACACCCATGACCCAGCTCGAAGCCGCGCGGCGGCACGAGATCACGCCGCAGATGGCCTTCGTCGCCCGTCGCGAGAACCTGCCCGAGGAGACCGTCCGCGCGGAGGTGGGGCGCGGCCGCATGGTCATCCCCGCGAACCGCGTGCACCTCGCGAAGCGACTCGAGCCGATGGGCATCGGCATCGCCGCGCTCACGAAGATCAACGCGAACATCGGCAACTCCGCGGTGACGAGCGACGTGGCCACGGAGCTCGAGAAGCTCCACATGGCCGTCCATCACGGGGCCGACACCGTGATGGACCTCTCGACCGGCAGGGACATCGACGGCATCCGTCAGGCGATCATCGACGCATCCCCGGTACCGATCGGCACCGTGCCGATCTACCAGATGCTGGAGGAACTCGGCGGCGACATCGAGGAGATGCGTCCCCGGCATTTCCTCGACATGTGCGAGAAGCAGGCCCGGCAGGGTGTCGACTACCTGACGGTTCACGCCGGCCTGCTCCAGGAGCACCTGGCGCTCACGATGGGGCGGATCACGGGCATCGTGAGCCGCGGCGGATCCCTGATCGCCAAGTGGATGATGGCGCATCGCAAGCAGAACCCGCTCTACGAGCATTTCGAGGATCTCTGCGACATCTTCCGGGAGTACGACGTCACCTGGAGCCTCGGCGACGGTCTCCGTCCCGGCAGCATCGCCGACGCGAGCGACGAGGCGCAGTTCGCGGAACTGCACGTGCTCGGCGAACTCACGCGCCGGGCATGGGCCAAGGGCTGCCAGGTCATGGTCGAGGGCCCGGGCCACGTGCCGATGGACCAGATCGACATGAACGTGAAGCGGCAGATGGAGGAGTGCGACGAGGCCCCGTTCTACGTGCTCGGGCCCCTCGTCACCGACATCGCCCCGGGGTACGACCACATCACGAGCGCCATCGGTGCGGCCCTCGCCGGCTGGAGCGGCGCCGCGATGCTGTGCTACGTGACGCCGAAGGAGCACCTCGGCCTGCCCGACGCGGACGACGTGCGGCAGGGTGTGATCGCCTACAAGATCGCCGCGCATGCGGCGGATCTCGCCAGACATCGACGCGGTGCCCGCGATCGCGACGATGCCCTCTCCCGGGCCCGCTTCGCCTTCGACTGGAACGAGCAGTTCCGCCTGTCCCTCGATCCGGAGACGGCGCGGCGGTACCACGACGAGACGCTCCCCCAGGACACCTTCAAGAGCGCGCACTTCTGCAGCATGTGCGGGCCGAAATACTGCTCGATGAAGATCACGGAGGAGATCCGGCAGATGGCCGCCGAGTCGACCCTCGCCCCCGGGACGAACGCCGACGTCACCGTCGTCCCACTCGGCACGACGACGCGCTGAGCGCATCGGCCGGCCGCCGGCGACATCCCGCGATCACGGCGTCAGCAACCAGCGACACCGGTGGGGGCTGACCCCTCGTGATAGGTTCTCATCCCGAGCAGGATCGCGTCAGCCCAGCCGCGCGCGGCCGTGCCTCGTGCACCCCACGCACCGGATGCGCATGCCGATGACCACGCCTTCTCTCCGAGACGACCTCCCGTCCGTCGCGGGTTTGCGCCGCGGGACATGCTCCTGTGGACCCGGCGGAATGCCGGGGCCGCGGACAGGGAGTACCGCTGCCGCACGACGCGGCGTGACGCTCATCGAGCTCATGGCGCTCACGGCGGTGATCTCGTCGCTCCTCGGGCTCTCGCTGACCGTGCTCAGCGCGTCGCTCGAACGGTCACGCAGCCTGTCCTGCCAGAACAACCTCCGCCAGCTCGGACTCGCGATGCTCGCCGCCACGAGCGCTCAACGCGACAGCTTTCCCGCCGCCTTCACGTCGGAAGACGGATTTCTCCCCGTCGCGAACGCCCCGGACGCCCTGGCCGCCTGCCGCCGCACCTGGGTCGTGGACATCCTGCCCTTCATCGACGAGGCGCAGGTGCACGATGCCTTCGACCCGAACGCCTCGCTGTTGCATCCGCGCCACGCCGAGGCGAGATCCGTGCGGATCCCTGTCCTGCTGTGCCCTTCGGATCCGCATGCGATGACCGCGTTCGACGGGTCACGAAGCCAGCGGCTCTCCGGTCTCGGTCGTGACGCGAGCCGTTGCACCTACGCCGCGAACGGCGGTCTCGGCATGGCGGCCACGCCCGGTGCGCTCGACGCATCCCTCGAGCCGTTCGCCGCCGGTGCTCCGGCAACCCCCTGGTGGCTCCGCTACCCCGGCATCAGCGGTGGCAACTGCGGGCAACGAGAGAGTGACATCACCGACCCGAAGTCGAAGACCATCCTGCTCGCGGAGATCCGGGCCGGCACGCTGCCGATCGATCCTCGGGGCGTCTGGTCGCTGCCGCTGGGTTCCAGCGGCGTCTCGGGCCACGGAGGCCGGCTGGGCATCGGTGGCCCGAACAGCACGCACCCCGTGGGCGACGACGTGCTCAACTGCACCGAACTCTTCGCCACCCAACGGTCGACCTGGGAGTCGGCGGGCGTCGATGCTCCGCCCGTCGAACCGCTGTGCAATCCTCGCAACGCGCCGGGATGGGTGCAGATGGCTCGAAGCATGCACGAGGGCGGTCTGTCGGTGTGCATGGCGGATGGGAGCGTGCGTTGGATCAGCGACTTCATTCAGGTCGATCCGAGCAGCGACGGGGCGCTGTCGGTCTGGGATCGCCTGATCGTCTCGAAGGACGGTCTGGTGCTCGACAGCGCCGACTACTGAGTCGGGCGAGCGGGAGCCTGACCGACGGAGATTGGCTCGCGATGGGACGAGCGGCGTGGTACGTGAAGCGGAAAGGGAACGTCCGGGGACCGTTCTCGAGCGACCAGATCCGCATCATGGTCGCCAGTGGAGAGATTCTCCCGACCGACAAACTCCGCAAGTCGGGCTTCGGAGCGTGGCGCCGCGCCGGCAAGTCGCCCAAACTGTTCCCCCCCGCTGAGGAGCCAGACGGATCGACGACGGAAGCCCGAAACCGGCGGGAGGATCCCGTCGACGGCATCGACGAGCCCGACGACGCCCTTCGCGTGTCGTTCGATGCCGCCGACGATCGAGACGTGCGGGTCGACCTCACGCGCGTCGCACTGCCGGCCTCCGCCGCACGTCACGCCGAGACTATCCACTCCCCGGCGCACTCGGATGGCGCGGCACATGCGGGCGGGTCCGCTGCGCGAGATGCGCGGCTCGCGCCGTCCGCCGCGCTGGACACGGCTTTCTCACGCCTGGTCCGGGCGGCTGGCATCGTCGCGAAGGTGGCCGTCATGGCGGTCGGCGGAGCCGGACTCTGGGCTGGATACGAGTATCGGCGGGCCATCTCGAGCTGGCTGTGGCCTCCGCCGTTCCCACTGGTCACGGTCAGCGGCGACGTCGCCTACGAGGATGGCACCAGGCTGCCGAGCGACGAGCTCTTCATCGCCTTCCACCCCGAACGCCAGCGGCGCGATGCGCGGACGTTCCCGAGACCGGCCTACGCGCGGGTCGATCCCCGGACTGGTCGGTTCAGCGTGGCGGGCGACGGCCGCGCGTTCGGAGGCGTGGTCGAGGGGAAGAACCGGATCACGCTGCACGTCCGCCCGCCCGCGCCGCTGCCGGCGCACATCGCGGGGGAGGCATACGACACCGTTGCCACGACCCCGCTCGTGGTCGAGGTCGATGGCCGCCCGCTGCCCATCCGCATCGCGAGGCCGGTGGTCGCCGACGAGGAGTGACGCGGACGTGCCAGCCGCTCCATGCGTAGGCACGCGGGCCGTGCGGCGTCAGGTGCGCGACCAACGGGTGCCCGCCGGGCCGTCCTCGAGGGTGACGCCCGCGCCCCCGAGCCGGACCCGAATCAGGTCGGCCGGGGCGCAGTCCTTCGCCGCGCGGGCCCGGGCACGGATCTCGATGACGAGGTCCATCAGACCGGCCACGAGCGTCCCGTCGGCGCCTTCCTCGGCCCGAGGCTCGCGGAGAAACAGACCGAGGACGCCCGTGAGCTCCCGGAGCGCGAGGAGCATCGCGTCGAGCGCCTCGAGGGCGGCGGGAGACGGGGCTGTCTCGAGCGCGTGGGCGTCGATGTGCCGATTGACGACGCGCACGAAATCGAACAGGGTCGCCACCGCGATCGCGGTGTTGAAATCGTCGTCCATCGCCGCGAGGAAGCGCGCCCGGAGGGCGGTCGCCTCCTCACCGGCGGCGCCGATCGCGAGGTCGCCCGCCCGCCGATCGCGCCGTGCCAGTTGGTGGAACGACCGTCCCGCGATCCGTTCGTACCGCGAGAAGACCCGCGTGAACGCCTCGAGCGCCCGCGCGCTCTCCGCGAGCGGCTCCTCGCCGAAATGGATCGGGCTGCGGTAGTGGGTCGAGAGCAGGAGGAGGCGGATCGCCTCGGGGCGGTGCCGGCGCAGCAGTTCGGTGATGGGCTGGGCTCCGGTCGACTTCGAGATCTTGCTGGCGGCCTGCGCGGCGGCGTCGGCCGCCGCGTCGAGGGGTTCGCCGCCACGCGGCCGGCCGCCGACCTTGCCGGCGGCCGACCCCGCCTGCATGAGCCCGTTGTGCATCCAGAACGTCGCCATCGGGCACCCGTGGAGCGATTCGCTCTGCGCGAGCTCGTTCTCGTGATGCGGAAAGACCAGGTCGAGCCCGCCACCGTGGATGTCGAAGTGCTCGCCGAGAATCGCCTTGCTCATCGCCGAGCACTCGATGTGCCACCCCGGCCGACCCGGCCCCCATGGGCTCGGCCACGACGGCTCCCCCGGCTTGGCCGCCTTCCAGAGCGCGAAGTCGGCCGTCGACCGCTTCCGCTCCGCCGTCGAGCCGCCCTCGCCCTGCATCTGGTCCACGGCACGATTGGTCAATTTGCCGTAGTCGGCGTCCTTCGCGACGTCGAAGTAGACGTCGCCGTCGCTCGCGTACGCGAAGCCCCTGGCGACGAGTCCCTCGATGAAGGCGATGATCGTGTCGATGTGCTCCGTCGCCTTCGGCATCACGTCGATGCCGTCGACGCCGAGCGCCGCGAGGTTGCCGAGATAGTCGGCCGTCATCTCCTCTGCCAGGGCGCGCATCGTCGTCCCACGGGACACACTTTCCGCGATGATCTTGTCGTCGACGTCCGTGATGTTGACCACCCAGGTGACGGTCCACCCGGAGAAGACGAGGTGCCGCTTGATCGTGTCGAAGATCACCGGCCCCACCATGTGGCCGATGTGGCTCGGCTTGTAGACGGTCGGCCCGCAGAGATACATGCCGACGTGGCCGGGCCGCACCGTCACGAGTGGTGCCTTCGATCGTGTCAGCGTGCTGTAGACCTCGATCCGCGGCCTGCCGGCCGTCGCCGCGTCGATCGCCCCGGTCATCGTCATCTCGTTCGCACTCCTGGAAATCCACGTCTCCGGCCCGGTGCACACGTTGTGCCCGCCGACCCACTCACTCGACCCGATCCGACCGCTCGACGAGCACCACGCACTCGGCGGCGATCGCCTCCTCCGCACCGACGGGCCCCACGCCCTCTCCCGTCTTCGCCTTGAGCCAGACGGCCTCCTCGTCCACGTGGAGAATCCCGGCGATCCGTCGGCGGATCGCCGTCCGATGGGGGAGAATCTTGGGGCGCTGGGCGAAGATCACGCAATCCAGGTTCACGATCCGCCAGCCAGCAGCCGCGAGGCGACGCGCCGCCTCCGCGAGCATGCCGGCCGAATCCCGGCCGCGATTGGCGGGATCGGTGTCGGGAAACAACTCGCCGATGTCGCCGAGACCGGCCGCCCCGAGCAGGGCGTCGGTGACCGCGTGCAAGAGCACGTCCGCATCGCTGTGCCCCACCGCCCGGCGGTCGTGCGGGATCGTCACCCCGCCAAGCACGAGGCCACCGCCCGGCTCCAGTCGGTGCAGGTCGTGTCCGAGTCCGATGCGCGCCATGCTGCGGAAGCCTCCGGAGGATCCACCGTTTTCACCTATACTCCCGCGCATGGACAACTCCGCGAGCCGTTCGAATCCCACGTCCACCCCGATGATCGAGGTCGAGGGACTCGCCAAGGAATACCGCGTCCATGACAAGCCCGAGGGCCTCGCGGCGAGCGTCCGCAGCCTGTTCCACCGCACCAGCCGGGTCGTCGAGGCGCTCCGCGGGGTCGACCTTCAGGTCGGACGCGGCGAATTCGTGGCGATACTCGGCCCCAACGGTGCGGGCAAGACCACGTTTCTCAAGCTGCTCTCGGGCATCATCACGCCCTCCCGCGGCACCGCCCGCGTCCTCGGGCACGTGCCCTGGGTGCGGGAGAACGAGTTTCGCCGGCGGTTCGCCCTCGTCATGGGCCAGCGCAACCAGCTCTGGTGGGACCTGCCCGCCGCCGAGAGTTTCCGGCTCCACCGCGAAATCTACCGGATCGAGCCCTCCCGCTTCACACGGGTTCGCGACGAGCTTGTCGATCTGCTGGGGGTGCGGCAGCTCGTGCTCCAGCCGGTTCGAGAACTGTCACTCGGGGAACGGATGAAGCTCGAACTGGTGGCGGCGCTGCTGCACGAGCCCGAGGTGCTCTTCCTCGACGAGCCGACGATCGGACTCGACGTCGTCGCCCAGCACACGATCCACGCCTTCCTGCGTCACGTGCAGGCGGAGCGACGCGTGACGGTGATGCTCACCACGCACTACATGAAGGACGTGGCGGCCCTCTGCGAACGGGTGGTGGTGATCACGCACGGCGACATCCTCTACGACGGGTCGCTCGCCGACATCGTCGATCGCTTCACGACCCACAAGATCGTCACGCTCGACCTCGACGAGGTGCCGTCCCCGGCGCGGGTCGCCCGCTACGGGTTCCCCTGCGAGGTGCGCGGGCCGCGGGTCGTGCTGCGGGTCGATCGCGGCCGCATCGCCGAGGTGCTTCCCGACATCCTGCGCGACGCCGGTGTCCGTGACGTGTCGGTGGAGGACGTGCCGCTCGAGGAGATCGTGGCCGAACTCTTCCGCTCCACGCGACCGCGTCCCGTCGGGGCCCCTGCCGGGGCCTCCCCATGAGCGGGCGGAGCGTGACCCTCGAGCCCGACCGGCACGTGGCGCCGCCGCGGTTGCTCGAGGGCCTGCGGGTCTGGTGCACGATGCTCGCCATCTGCCTCGAGGAGCGGCTCGTCTACCGGGGGGACTTTCTGCTCGGCACCGCGATGCGGTTCCTGCCGATCGTCACCCAGATCTTTCTCTGGACGGCCGTCTTCTCCGCCACCAGCCGCGCCGACATCGCCGGCTACACCCGTGACGACGTCGTCGCCTACTACCTGCTCACGATGCTCACGCGGGCCTTCTCCAGCATGCCCGGCCTCGCGGGCGGCATCGCCCGCAGCATCCGTGATGGTTCGATCAAGAAGTTCCTCGTCCAGCCGGTGGACTTCATCGGCTTCCTGCTCGCCGCCCGCGTGGCCCACAAGCTCGTCTACTACGCCGTGGCGATCGTCCCCTTCGCGGCGGTCTTTCTGCTCTGCCGCGGCTACTTCCCACCGCCGCCTGACGCACCGACGGTGCTCGTCTTCCTGGCGTCGCTCGTGCTCGCGTTCCTGCTCGGATTCTTCATGGAGGCGACGCTCGGCATGCTCGGCTTCTGGGTGCTGGAGGTGTCGAGCATCGTGTTCGGCTACATGCTCGTGCAGTACCTCCTGTCGGGTCACATGTTTCCGATCGACATGCTCGCCGGCATCCCCACGGGCATGCCCGGCGTGAGCGTCGCCGATCTGGTGCAGTGGCTCCCGTTCGGCTACACGGCCTACTTTCCCGCCGCGGT
>JBJTBO010000305.1:0-3305 GCA_046091445.1 Planctomycetaceae bacterium
CGCGCTGGTCACCACGTCGATCCGGTCGGTGATCTGCTCGTGCGTCTGTTTTAGGACCCGCTGCCCCACCGTCAAAAAGCCTAGGGCCGCGAGCGTCGGATCGTCCTTGGGCAGCCCCAGCAGGTCGGCGGCGAGCTGCTCGCGGATGAACTGGTCGTAGGGCTTGTCGGCGTTGAACGCGGCGATCACGTAGTCCCGGTACGTCCACGCGAATGGATAGCGAAGATCCTGGGCCGGGAAGAAGTCCTGCGCGTCCGCGTAGCGGGCGATGTCGAGCCAGTAGCGGCCCCACCGCTCGCCGAAGTGCGGCGACTCGAGCAGTTCGTCCACCTTGGCGGAGACGGCCGCGTCGGCATCCTTGGCGAAGTCGGCCACGAACCGGTCCATCTCCTCCGGGGAAGGCGGCAGGCCGGTGAGATCGACATGCAGCCGCCTGAGGAGCGTGGCCGCATCGGCCCGGGGTGAGGGACCGAGCCCTTTGGCCTTTCTCGCGTCGTCCACGAACCGGTCGATCATCGCCGACCCGTGGGCGTGGGAATCGGCGTAGGCGGTCGGCACCGGCTGAAACGACCAGTGCGTCGCCGCCTTACGGAAGAAGAGCTCCTGGTTGCCGAGCGTCGCGGCTGCCGATGCGGGGGCCGCCGTCTCCGGCCACTCCGCCCCCTGGTCGATCCACGTCCGCACGAGCGAGAGCGTCTCCTCCGCGACCCGATCGTCCTGCTTCGGCGGCATCTCCATGCCGGGATCGAGGTGGGCCATGAAGAGCAGAAGCGGGCTCTCGGCCGCGTTGCCCGGCACGATCGCCGGTCCGTAGGACTCGCCCCCTGCGATTGCGAACTCACGCGAGTCGAGCCGCAGTCCCCCCTTCTGCTTCTCCGGGCCGTGACACGACACGCACCTCGCCGCGAGCACCGGGTGGATGTCGCCGAAGTATTTCACGGTCCGCTGCACCGGCTCCGGGAGGTCGAGCGGATCGACGCCCGACCGCTTCGGGGCCGCGCCGGCCGGCAGGGCGATGGCGACGACGAGCACGCCGAGCACGGTCCCGCGCAGCGGAAGCGGGCCGCTGCCGAAGCTGGTCATGATCAAACGCGGGGCAGGCGGGCGTCTCATGGCCGCGGCCTCCGCTGCGTGCCCGGCTGCGACTCGGTGATGACGAGCGACGCCTGCACGTCATCGACGAAGTGCCCGCCGAAGATCACCTTCTCCGGCAGAGAATCGAGGCCCTTCCGGCCGACGGGCATCCGCCGGATCGAGACCTTGAGGAGCACGCGCGTCGTCCCCGGCGGCAGGAGCAGCCGTCCGGAAGCAGGCTGCCAGGTGGTTGGATCCCGGTCGAGGACCTTCACGTCGCCACTCGTAAAGGCCAGTGCCTCCTGCTGCACGATGTCCTCGTTGGCACCATCAAGCTCGAGATCGGCATCGAGTGCGTAGATCGTCACGACGCCGTCATACCGCTCGTCCCCGGGGAACTCGGCCGCGTCGAAGAGGGCCGACAGCGACACCATCACCGAGCCGCGGTCGATGTCGTGCGACAGCCGGCTCACGTCCACCACCCGCATGATGTCGCCGCTGCGGCGCGGCCGCGGCCCCGTGCTGCCTTCGTGGTCCGACCGCAGGAATCGCAGCATGCGGGTGCCCTCCGCGGGCTTCACTCCCTGCTCTGCGCCCACCATCTCGGCATGGTCACCGCTCCACCGTCCGGGTCCGGCGGGCACGCCCGTGATGCCCGGCGCCGGCGGCTCCTCGAAGCCCTCGCGCATGAGCGTCGTCGTCTGGACCGCCGGCCGCGCCACGAAACCGAGCGCGCCCGACGTGCAGAGCATACCCACGACGATGCCGCTCGCGGCGGCGGCGAGCGGCCTGCCGAGCGGCTGGCGGAGGCGGGCGGTGCTCGCGGTCTCGCCCTCGAGGCGATCCATCACGGCATGGGGAAGATCGACCGCCGCACCATCGGCGGCATGGCCCGTGAGCCCGAGGGTGTCATTGATGTCGAGCCACCGCGGTGGTGGCGACTGCACCGCCTTGAGCATGCCAAGCATCCGGATCTCGGCGACGCACTCCTCCCGGAAAAGCGCGTCATCCTCCAGCAAGCGCATGAGCCGCTCACGGTCTTTCTCGGACACCTGTCCGCCGCCGGTCCATGCCTGAAGGAACATCTCGAGATCGGGACTCATGGCTGGGCCTCGCCTTGCATGCAGACGCGGAGGAGCTGGTTCGCTCGGTAATGAAGCTGGTAGATCGCGGCGGCGGTCGTCTGCAGTTCGACGGCGAGCGTGGCGGGCCGGGTGCCATCGAGCCCCGCCCGCACCACGCGGCGGAGCTTCTCGGGAAGCCGGGAGATGCAGTGCAGGAGCCGCTCGACACGGCTCGAATCGGCCTCGTGTCCGCCGGACTCGAGTTCGCGATGGGCGATGCGAACGACGTCCTCCTGGAAGCGTTCCACGGCGGTTGCGCGCCGCTGCCGGGCGCGGAAATGCGCGAGCAGCCGGTGGCGGGCGATGCCCCGTAGCCACGCGCCAAAATCCTCTCCGCGACGGAAGCTCGCCAGATCCCGCCAGGCAGCGATGAAGACCTCCTGTGCAAGATCGTCGGCCTCCGCGATGTCGTAGAGCTGCCCCGCCAGGTAGCTCCGCAGAGGCAGTTCGTATCGTCGCACCACGTGGAGGTAGAGATCGGTCTCGCCACGGGCGATCCGGTCGAGCAAGGCGTCGATGTCGACGGGCGGAGTGGTCATGCGAACCCGGACGCGCAACGGTCGCGGGATGCTCTCAATGTGCCGCTGGCGGCCCGATCTCACACCGCTTCGTGACGACCCTTGAACACGGCGACGCTGGGCGGCCAAAAATGGCACGGGATTCGTTCCACGGGCACGCGGGAAAAAAGCCGTTCCCTCCTTCTGATTTTCACCGGAGGGTGGCGGTATCGTGCAACTGAAATCCTAACGCACCCGAACATGGAGTCTCCGCATGAAGACGTGGCTTCGACTCATGCCTGCACCCTGTCATCCGACGCCGTGCAGGAGGCGAGGGAGGTCCGGGCGGGCCTCGGCCTGGGGGCCACGCGATTCCCGTACCGGGACGGTGCTGATGCATCGCCTCATTCTCGTGCTCTTCTCGATTCACGGTGGCATGACGGGGACACCGGCGACCGCGGCCGAGGAGCCGAACGTCATCAGGATCATCACGCACCACGTGTGGTACGGATTCACGAAGCGGGGTGAGCCGCGGCATGCGGAATGGCTGCGGTGGATGGCGGCCCAGGCCCCCGACGTCGTCGCGCTCCAGGAGCTCAACGGCTACACC
>JBJTBO010000306.1:0-4375 GCA_046091445.1 Planctomycetaceae bacterium
ACGCGCGACTGGCGCGACAAGTCGCGCGAGGCCGACGGCGTCGTGGACGACGAGGTCGTGGCCGAGGTCGTCTCGAAGATGACGGGCATCCCGCTCACGCGGATGAGCACCGAGGACCAGGCCCGGCTCATGGGGATGGAGGACGAGCTCCACAAGAAGGTCATCGGGCAGGACGCGGCGATCAAGAGCGTCTCGAAGGCGGTGCGCCGCAGCCGCTCCGGCCTCAAGGACCCGAAGCGGCCGATCGGCTCGTTCGTCTTCGCCGGTCCGACGGGCGTCGGCAAGACGCTCCTCGCGAAGGCCCTCGCGCAGTTCATGTTCGGCGACGCCGACGCGCTCATCCAGATCGACATGAGCGAGTACATGGAGAAGCACAACGTCAGCCGGCTCATCGGCGCGCCGCCCGGCTACGTCGGCTTCGAGGAAGGGGGCCAGCTCACGGAGAAGATCCGCCGCCGGCCCTACGCCGTCGTGCTGCTCGACGAGATCGAGAAGGCCCATCCCGACGTCTTCAACATGCTCCTCCAGGTGATGGAGGAGGGCCGTCTCACCGACTCGTTCGGCCGCAACGTCGACTTCCGCAACACGATCATCATCATGACGACCAACGCGGGCGCCGAGGCGATCAAGAACGAGGCGTCGTTCGGGTTCCAGAAGCCGGACGACGACGCGTCGTACGACAGCATGAAGGGGCGCGTGAACGAGCGGATCGAGAAGGTGTTCCGCCCCGAGTTCCTGAACCGGCTCGACGACGTCATCGTGTTCCACCACCTCACCGTGGACGACCTCAAGAAGGTGATCGACATCGAACTGGCGAAGGTGCGCGAGCGGCTCGCCGAGCGCGGCCTGAAGCTCGAGCTCACCGAAGAGGCCAAGAAGTTCCTCATCAAGAAGGGTTCCGACACCGACTTCGGCGCCCGACCGCTCCGCCGCGCCCTCGAGAACTACATCGAGGACCCGGTGAGCGAGGAGCTTCTCAAGGGCGAGTTCGAGGGCAAGGACACGATCCAGGTGGACTGCACCGAGGTCGCCGGGAAGAAGCAGCTCGTCTTCACCGGCCTCGTCACCGTGGAGCCCGTCGCCGCCGGCCCTGCCGAAGGCCCTGCCGCGTAGCGTTGTCCGGTGTCAGAGCGGCGCGGCGCTGGTTCGCACGCCTGGAGGCGTGCGCCACGGAGCTGCCCCCTGTGGCGCACGCTTACAGCGTGCGAATGCGGCCCCGCATGCCGCTGGCCCACGCACACCTCGAACGAGCGAGGAGCTCGCCTGCGAAGGTTATCCCGCCGCGAAAACGATTCGCCTCCTCATCATTTTCTCACACAAACCTCATCACGCGCTCACATTGTTTGTGTCTAAGCGTTTCGGGAGGGGCGGAAGCTTCTCGCCCGTTTTTTGCGATCTTTCAGCCCGAAATCGCCATATCCACAGGAGTTTTCCCGTGTTGCACCGAGGCAACCTGCGTTCCGCCCGCCCCGCGTTCACCCTGGTCGAGTTGCTCGTGGTGATCGCGATCATCGCGGTCCTGATCGGCCTGCTCCTCCCGGCCGTCCAGTCGGCCCGCGAGGCCGCCCGGCGGAGTTCGTGCACCAACAACGTCAAGAACCAGGCCCTCGCCATCCACAATCATGTGTCGGCGAAGGGCAAGTTCCCGCAGTCGCGCCCATTGGACCAGAACGGACAACGCATGAGCTGGACGATCATCGTGCTCGACTATCTCGAGGGCGGATCGCTCGCCGAGCTCTACAACAGGTCCGTGCAGTGGCACACGGGATCAAACGTCACCGCCGGAAGGACGATGATTCCGGCGTTCGCCTGCCCTTCAGCGCCAGGATTTCCTCGTCGCGCCGCTGCCACGGTCGCCGCTGGTGCCCCTCCCGGCGGACTTGCCGGTCAGTCGATGGGAGTGCTCGACTACATGGTGATCCATCAGCTTCGCCATCGCTTCTACAATGCGCATGGCGTGGCCAATCCCACGGGTGGGCCGAACGACATCAGCACCGCAGGCGCACTGTCGAAGGACCGCGAGAACAAGCCCCAGGATCTATCAGATGGTCTCTCCAAAACGATTCTCCTCGTCGAGGATGCCGGGCGGCCGAATTACTTCCTGAACGGGCGTGACCAGAACGGCCTGCTGCCCCGAAACGAGGGATACGGCTGGACTGATCCGGACGGCGGTGCCGGCTCGATGGACGGCACCAACAAGGCGGATGGAGCCGTCAACGGCAGCAGCGGTACCGGCAGGTGCATCATGAACTGCAACAACGACACCGAGCCTTACAGCTTCCACAGCGGTGGCACGACCGTCGCCCTCGCTGATGCGTCGGTGCGCTTCATGTCCGAGAGCGTCTCCGGCGCCACGTTCGCCGCCCTGCTTACGCAGGCTGCGGGCGATGTCGTCGGCAACGATTTCTGAGCGAGGGCCATGTCGCTCGTCACGATTGCAACCGCCGCGCGGACGCCTGATCGCGTCCCCGCGGCGGCTCTGTTCTGCCTCAGCCTGATCGCGTGCCCCTCGTCGGTGACGGCGGTCGCCGCCGAGGTGTCACTCGCGCTCGAGCCCGTGTCCACGCACGCCACCGGGATCTTCGCTCGCTCGTCGGCCGAGGTGCCGGCCTACTGTGATGCCTCGCGCCGCGTCTTCGTCGTCAACGCGGAATCGGGCCAGGTCGACGTGCTCGCGCTCTCCGCCGAGGGCACCCTTTCCAAAGTCGGCTCGATCGCCGCGGCCCGCGACGTCCCTGGCACGATGAAGGCGGTCAACAGCGTGGCGGTGAACCGCGGGCTCCTTGCGGTGGCCGTCGAGGCCGACCCGCCGACGGCGCCCGGCGCCGTGGCGTTCTACGACACCAGGACGCTGGAACTGCGGGGGAGCCTGCCGGCCGGCGCCCTGCCGGACATGGTGACGTTCTCGCCCGATGGCCGCTGGGTGCTCGTGGCCAACGAGGGCGAGTCGAGCCACGACGCGACGATCGACCCCGAGGGCACGATCACGATCGTCGATCTCGCAGCCGGTATCGGGAACGCGACGAGCCGCACCGTGACGTTTCGCGAGTGGAATGCCGGCGGGCCGCGTGCTGGCGAACTCCCCGACCTCATGGCCCGCGGCCTGCGGCACTTCGGACGGGTGCGGCTCCGGGGAGATTCTCCCGATAGCCGGCCGGCGACGTTCGCTGAGGACGTGGAGCCCGAATGGATCGAGGTCGATCCGGAGAGCCGCACCGCCTATGTCTCGCTCCAGGAGGCCAACGCGATCGCCGTGATCGACATCGCCCGAGCCACGGTCGAGCGGATCATGCCGCTCGGCTTCAAGGATCACGGTCACGCGGGCAACGAACTCGACACGAGCGACAAGGACGGCGGACCGTCGCTGCGAGCGTGGCCCGGTCTCTATGGCGTCTTCCAGCCCGACACCATCCGCCTCGTGGCACGCGGCGGCCGCTCCTACCTCGTCACGGCCAACGAGGGGGACTCTCGCGTGCGGCCCTACGCCGACGGCATCGTGGAGGGCGTCAAGGAGGGAGCATTCTTCACCGACGAGGCCGTGCCGGGCGACTGGCCGCTGGCGGGGTCGGCGTTCTCGACGGCGGAGGCGCCGGCCGACCTCGGCCGACTCAAGGTGGTGCGCGATCTCGTCGCGCGGCACCTCGACGCCGAGGGGCGACCGACGCGGTTGTTTGCGTTCGGAGCCCGGTCCTTCTCCATCTTTGACACGGCAACGGGCGACCTCGTCTTCGACAGCGGCGGCGACTTCGAACGGATCATCTCCACGAAACATCCGGCGGCATTCAACGTCAGCAACGACGCGACGCGGGTCGACGCGCGGAGCCGTAGCAAGGGCCCGGAGCCGGAAGGGCTCGCGATCGGCACGGTCGAGGGACGCACGTTCGCCTTCGTCGGGCTCGAGCGGGTGGGTGGTGTGATGGTGTACGACATCACCGATCCCGCGCGGCCGCAGCACGTCGGCTTCCACCTCAACCGCCGCTGCGACGTTCCGCTCCAGCTCGACGACGGCTCGACGAATCCCGCCGGCGGCGACAGTGGCCCCGAGGGCCTCATCTTCGTCGCCGCCGAGCGATCCCCGACGGGCCGCCCGCTCCTCATCGTCGGCAATGAAACCAGCGGCACCACGACCGTCTGGCAGATCTCCGCTCGCCCCGCAGCCGAGTAGCTGCCCGGCTGCCTCGATCGTGGCGCACGCTTTCAGCGTGCGAGTGCGGCGTCCCAGCCGTGCAACAAACCTTTGCCCCCGAGCGACCTGGACGCCCAGGACATGCGTCCGGTTGTCACCCCACCCGGGTTCGCCCCCCGGGAGGCGTGCGCCCCCGGGAGGGGAGCGGTACCAAGAGGTGGGCGCCCCCAGACTGACAGGCGTGTGGGG
>JBJTBO010000307.1:0-8013 GCA_046091445.1 Planctomycetaceae bacterium
GGCTGCACGGCGGTCCATTCCGTCGGCGGCTGGGCGGCCCTCACCGGTGCGGCGATTCTCGGTCCGCGCATCGGCAAGTATTCGTCCACCGGCAAGGTGCAGGCCATCCCCGGTCACAACATGACGGCCGCCTTCATCGGCTGCCTCGTGCTCTGGTTCGGGTGGTTCGGGTTCAACCCGGGCAGCACGTTCGGGATCGCCGCCGACGGAGGGGCACTCGCGTCCCAGGTGGCCGTGAACACGAACATGGCGGCGGCGGCGGCGACGCTGACGGCCACGGCCACGGCATGGCTGCTCCTCGGCAAGCCCGACATCGGCATGACGCTCAACGGGTGCCTCGCCGGACTCGTGGGCATCACGGCGAGTGCCGCCTTCACGAACATCACCTGCTCCGCGATCATCGGTGCGATCGCGGGCGTGCTCGTGGTGCTGTCCGTCCTCTTCTTCGACCGGATCAAGATCGACGACCCGGTCGGTGCGACGAGCGTGCATCTCGTGTGCGGGATCTTCGGCACGCTGTGCGTGGGTCTCTTCACCACGAGTGACCTGTCGACGACCGTGGCGAATACGCCGGTGGGCATGGCCGCCGTGGGTGGCCCCTATGCCGGACTGTTCTTCGGCGGCGGCACCAAGCAGCTCGTGGCCCAACTGGTGGGCGTGGTGCTCGTCGGGGCCTACGTGGTCGTGGTCTCGTCCATCTGCTGGCTCGTCCTGCGAGCGGTCGTCGGCCTGCGGGTCGATTCCACGGAAGAGATCGAGGGTCTCGACATCGGCGAGCACGGCAACGAGGCCTACCACGGCTTCGTCATGGTCCGCACGGAATAACGTTTTTCAGCGGTGGCCGCGGCATGGTGCCCTGGCCTCCGATTCCTTCCAGAAGGATGCCCCAGAGGCTTGGGCGAGCACTCCGCCTCGCTCGCCCAAGCCGGGGCATTTTCCGGGGTGTGACGCGCGGGGCCGGTGGCGGCCCGTTTTGATCACTCCGGCCCGCGGCGGAGTCCCCCGTTCACCGCGATGACCTGGCCGGTGATGAACGCGGCTTCGGGCGAGAGCAGCCAGCGGACCGTCGCGGCGATGTCGGCGGGCTCGCCCCACCGCCCCAGGAGGCTCTCGCGCACCGCCCGGCGCTGCCAGGCGTCGCTGGCCCGCTCGCCCCAGGCGGTGCGGATCCATCCCGGTGCGACACAGTTGACCCGCACGGCGGGTGCAAGCGAGCACGCCAGGCTTTTCGTGAACGCCATGACGGCCCCCTTCGAGGCCGCGAACAGCTCGCCGCTGTCCCCCTCCATGCCGACCTCGGCCTGATCCCAGCCGATCGTGACGATCGCGCCGCCCCGCGCCGCCATGGCGCGCCCGAGGGTCCGGGCCATCAGCATCGTGGCGGTCACGTCCACGCGGAGCAGCGTCTCGAGCTTCCGCTCGTACGACCACGTCGCCGCGGCGCCGGTGAGGACGGCGACACCCGCCACGAGGACCGCACCGTCGAGGGCGGGCACGGCCGCGATCACGTCGGCCGCGACGGCTGCGGGATCCGCATCGGACAGGTCGTGGAGGAAGGTGCCGGCATGACGATCGTCCCGCGCAAGCTGGGCGACGACCTCGGCTGCGGCGACCGCGTCGCGGCCGTGGATGGCGACGCGGGCTCCGTCCGCGGCGAGGGCGAGCGCGACCGCACGGCCGATGCCGCGCGTGGCGCCCGTCACGAGCACCGTGCGGCCGGCGAGCGCGGGGCGGTGAGCCGAACCCTCGCGCGTGCTCATGGCGCTCCATCCCCCGCGGCGGCTTCCCGCGACGGATCCGTGCCGTCTGTCGTCGATGTGCCGCGGTCGGACTGAATCGGCAGCCGCCAGCAGGCGGCCTCCTCGGCGTTGCGCACGAGCAGCCGATCACCGCTGATGCAGGGGTTGTTCCACGTCTGCCCGACGAGCGCGGCGATCGTCCCGCGGACCCGCTGCGCGTCGCTCGCGCAGTCGACGAGCACCACCGCACCGTCCTCGGCCTGCACGACGAGCAGGTCCCCCACCCGGAGCACCTGACCCTGCCCATACCGGCCGCCCTTCCAGGCACGCTTCCCGTCGGCAAGACGCACGCACTCGAGGATGCCGTCGGACAAGCCATAGGCGTGCCCGTCGTGCAGCACCGCATTGGTGAACTTCGTCTTCAGCAGATTCGCCCGCGACCAGAGCGGGGCAAAGGCCGGGGGCCCCGCTCCCGCGGCGTCGTCCATCTCGAAGAGCGCGGCGCCGACGCCATACCCCTTCGAGATGAAGATGCGGCGGCCGGCGAGCACCTGTGGCTGCGAGCACGACGCGTCGGAGTTGGAATGCCCGGGCCAGTCGAACGACCAGCGTTCGGCACCGTCGGCCGGATCGTAGGCCGCCACCTGCGCCTCGTTCACCGCGATCACCTCGTCGCCGTCGGCGACACGGGCCAGCACCGGCGTCGCATAACTGATCTGGGCGTCACCCGCCGTCCACCGCCGCGTCCCGGTCTCCCGTTCGTAGGCAGCCACCGCGATCGCCGTCCTGCCATCGGCCGCCGGCTTTTTCAGGGGGCCGCCGCCGGGGACGATCACGAGGTCGTCGGTGACGAGCGGCGAACCGGACCGTCCCCACGTGACGCTCGCCGCATGGGCAGTGGGATCGATGCCCAGGTCGTCGATCACGTTGTGTCGCCATACGACCCGGCCGGTCGCACCCTCGATCGCGTGGAGCCAGCCCGTGGCGCCGGTGGTGTAGACCACGCCGTCGCGAATGGTGGGTGTCGAACGCGGACCGATGCCGCCGAGCACGGTCTGATGCCGCGCGGTCACCGCGACCTGCCAGAGAGGACGGCCGGTGTCCGCGTCGTGACACGAGACGATCTCCTCCTCGCCGCGTTGCTCGAGTGTGACGGCCCGGTTCCCGACGACCGCAAAACCGCTCCAGCCGGCCCCGATCGCCCGCCTCCACACCCGCTCGGGCGGACGCGCCGACCAGTCGGGGTCGAGAACGGGCCGATCGATCCCACCTCCGCCGCCCGGACCGAGGAAGCGCGGGAAGTCGTCCGGGGTCTCCTGCCACGCGGTGCCCGCCGGCTCCGACGGAACCGCCGCACCGGACTGGTCGTTCCGCGGCAGCAGCCGGTCGCGTGAGGGGCTCCAGCGAAACATCACCTGCGGCACGAGGTCTCCCGAGACGCCCTCGATGCGGAAGATCCCGACCGCCACGACGACCGCGGCCAGCAGGCCGTAGCCCACGCCCCGCTTCAACCGGGGAGCGTGGCCGCTCTCTCGCAGGAACCAGAGCAGGAGCGAAACAAGGGCCGAAAAACCGAGGATGAGCGTGATAATGTTGCACACCGCCTGATCCACGACGGCGCCGGCAACCATCTGGAGTAGCCCGGCCCGCACGAGGCCGATCGCGGCCAGGAGCGACGCGACGCTGACGAGCACCCGCCGTGGCGGGACGAGCGGTCGGGACATCGATGACGGGTCACCCGGGGAATGCATAGATCGGATGCGAGGCGGACCGACGGACGGACCGCACACTCCACCGATTCTTGTCGGCCCTCGGCACCCCGACTAGACTCGATCCGAGCGAATCGGTTTTTCGCGTGTCCGGACGTGCTGCATGCCCCCGAAGAATGCCGTCGAGCCGACCGACGCAGCGGCTCCGGCGATGGGTGCTGGCGTCGGCCCGATCCGTCACCCCGGCCCCTCGACCACCGCGGTGCATGCCGGCGAGGCGAGGGAGAAGCCCGGCTTCGCGATCACCGACCCGATCTTCGCCGCGTCGACCTACACGTTCGCGAGCACCCGCGCGATCATCGATTTCCTGGAGGAGGAGCAGCCGCGCGAGGAGTACGGCCGCTACGGCAATCCCGGTGAAAAGGTGGTGGAACGGAAGCTCGCCGAGCTCGACCGGGGCGAGGATGCCGTGCTGTTCGCCACCGGAATGGCGGCCCTGGTCGGCGTCCTCATGCCGCATGTCAGCACGGGGGACGAGATCGTCTTCTTCGACGAGTGCTACCACCGCAGCCGCGAGTTCTGCCGGCGGCACCTCACGCGATTCGGCGTCGGATTCCGTGAGGTGGCGACGTGCGACTACGACGCGATGGAGGCGGCGATCACGCCCCGGACGCGGTTCCTCGTGAGCGAGTCGCCGACGAATCCCCACCTGAGCATCATCGACGCGGAACGCTTCGCCGACATCGGCCGGCGGCACGGCGTGCTGACGCTCATCGACGCCACGCTCTGCACGCCTCACAACCTGCGACCGCTCGAGGCGGGGGTCGATCTCGTCCTGCACTCGGCCACGAAATACCTCGGTGGCCACAACGACCTGCTCGCCGGGGCGGTGATCGGCTCCCGCGACCATCTCGAGCCCGTCCGCCGTCTGCGGGGCATCATGGGGAGCGTGAATTCCCCGCACAACGCCTACCTCCTCGAGCGCGGTCTCAAGACGCTCGCCCTGCGGATGGACCGCCATAACGCCAACGGCCTGGCCGTGGCCCGCTTTCTCGAGACGCACCCTCGGATCGAGCGGGTGCTCTATCCGGGACTTGCCAGCCACCCCTATCACGACCTCGCAAGCCGCACCATGCGGGGGGGCGGTGGACTGGTGACCTTCTTCCTCCGCGGGACCGACGGTGGCCCTGCCGACTGGCGTACCACCGCCGAGGTCATCGACCGCGTCCGGATTCCGCGGATCGGGCCGAGCCTCGGCGGCGTGGAGTCGCTCATCGAGCAGCCACTCGTGATGAGCTACTGGAATTACGCTCCCGAGGAACGCCGGGCCTTCGGCATTCCCGACAACATGATCCGCCTCGCGTGCGGCATCGAGGACGCGGACGACCTCGTCGCGGACCTCGCACAAGCACTCGACTAAGCCGTCGACGAACCGGTGGACTGAAGCGCGTTCGCTCGCCCGACGCCCTCCGCCGTCACGCGAGACGGCCCACGCGGAAGCCTGGGAAACCTAGGCAAGGCGTCGCGGTCGCGCCGAGTTTGGCGAAAGTTCGGCTCGCACGGATGCCGAAGATTCTCCCGGTCGAAAAGGCTCTCGCGACAGATCGGTCGGATCTGGCGCGGACCCGCGGAGGATCCATCGATGAGACTCGCCCATCGCCCCCACGCCAGTTTGGCCACCGCGCTCGTCGGTGGCCCGATCCTTGCCGCCGCATCGTTCGCGGGTGCCGACGAGGTCGCGAGCAGTGCGCTCAAGTGGACTCCACACCGAGCGGCGGTGGCGAGCGTCCCCGCCGGCACTCCCGCTGTCGATTCCGGCGTCGTCCGCGAGGCACCACGGGTCCCGGCGGACGCGGTGCTCGGGCCACCACCCCAGGTCGGCACCGCATCGCAGACGCCGCCCTACGGTCCGCCCGCATCGGTCGCGCTTCCGGCCGACGTGCCACGACTGCCCTCGGCGGCCCGCGGCGACCAGTACGCGCCGCTCCGGCGGGGTGTGACGGCACCGCCGATGCCGTGGAGCGGCACGACCTTCGGCAACCTGTCGTCCTCGAACCCGTTCACCCCGACGGGCATGGCCTCGTTCTTCAACCGTGACTTCACGCGAGCTCCCCAGGCCGACCCGCGTCGGCAGCCCGCGCCGGGCTGGACCGCCGCCGGCAGCAGCCGTGCCGGCCGACCGGAGCGGCTCGCCATGAACGCCGACGGCATCCCGTCGGTGATGGCCCGGACGCAGCGGCCGCCGACGGTGGACGGCCTGCCCACCCCGAGCGGTGAGTCGAGCGGAGCGTCGGACGCCCGCAGCGCCGGAGGACCGGCCGGCACGCTCTAAGGCACCGAGATCATCACGATGCCGCCCGCGGGCGGGAACCTGTCGGACGGGATGATGATGCCCGGTTCCGGCTTCGGTTCCGGCTTCGGCTCGGGTTTCGACCCGGGCTTCGATCCCATGCTCGGGGATGCGATGGGTTCCGGCGAGATGCTCTCCGACTATCCGGCCTACTACCACGTGGAGTCGTTCTACGACGACCCCTACGCCTGCGAGGACGATGAGTGCCAGCTGCCCGTCTTCCAAAACCACGGGCGGATCTGCACGTGGCTGCGGCAGTTCGGCAAGCCCTACTACGGCTGGAGGTGGTACCGCGACTTCACGGCCAGCGCCGGCGTGATGTCGTTCACCAACAGCACCGACCTCGGCATCAACGGCAATTACGGCACGAACGAGTATGTCAACTGGGCCCTGCCATTCTGGAATGCATTCGGGATCGGGTGGCAGGTGGGCGCGCGGGCCACGCAGTCGAACTTCAACCCGACGGTTCTGACCACGCCGACGGGCGGCACGCTCACGACCCCCGCCCGCAACCAGGTGTTCGTCACCACCGGCTTCTTCACCCGGGCCTTCGAGGGACGCGGATTCCAGGGCGGTGCCGTGTACGACTACCTCAACGACAGCTGGTTCGACGAGGCCAACGTCGCCCAGCTCCGTACCGAACTCAGTTACGTCTGGGGATACCACGAACTCGGATACTGGGGTGCCTACAACATCGGTGAGGAGCAGGGGCTCTTCGGCCCGGTGCTCAAGAACACCGCGGAGACCAGCACGCTCGACCTCTACACGGCCTTCTACCGGGTGCAGTTCGGCGACGCGAACGAGTGGAAGTTCTACGGCGGTGGCACCGGGCAGGGTGACGGCGTCGTCGGCTCGTTCGTCCGAGCTCCCATGGCGCGGTCGTGGTCGCTCGAGGGCACGTTCAACTACATCATTCCGGGACCGAGCCGTGTGATCGACGTCGACGGTGCCGGGACGACGCTCCGGGTGTCTCCCGATGCGTGGAACGTCGGCGTCAACGTCGTGTTCTCTCCGGCCGGGAGGTCGCGTCGCGGACTGGCGAGCCCGTACCGGCCTCTCTTCGAGGTCGCCGACAACGGCAGCATGATCCGCACGATCGGGCAGTGACCGGGTGGGCCGGCGCGGGCGTCCGGCGCCCCCGGCCCCCTGCGGCGGGTCGCGCCACGGGCGGCGCGTCGGGCCCCGCTCTCCCCGCGCCGCGATTTCGGGTATTCTCCCCGGACAGCGCTCCCGCCAGACCTTTTCGAGACCCGAGACCCCCATCATGTCGGACCACGAGCAGCCCGGACACGGCCGCCCCACACCTGCGGATCCCTGGGCATCGCTGGCGGACGAACTCGGCATCGATCCCACGGAAACGGCCAAGGCCGACGGGGGGCTCGATCGACCGGCCGCGGCCGTTCCATCCCGGCCGACACCTCCCCGGGCGAAGCCGCCAAAAGTCGAGCGGCCGCGGGAGTCGAACTCGGGTGGCGGATGGGACGACCTCGCATCGTCCCTGGGTCTCGAGCCGGATGCGCGGCCGTCCGCCCCTCCGCCGCGGCCTGCTGATGGCGACAGACCGCGCCCGCCTCGCGCTGAATCGGGCAGAGACCGCCCACCTGCCCGCCTTGACGCCGGCGATGCCGCCGCAGACGCACCCCGCCGTGCATCGCCGCCTCCGGTCGGCTCGGACCGCGAACGGCGTCGTGACGAACGCGACGCGTTCGGCCCGGGCCCACGCCCGGCGCGCGGTGACGGGGAACGGCGCCATGACCGCCCTCGTCTCGCCGACGAGGGTGGGTTCGCCGCCGGCGTATTCGACGGTTCCCGTCGCGATGAGGGCGAGCGTGACCATCGTGCCCCCCGCGTCGTCGACTCGGGTGCCGGACCGGACCGCGGTGGGGACCGGAGCCTGGAATCGGCGATCGATGACCGCTCCGAGGAGCCTCGCGGAACGGACGAGGGTGACCATGGCACGGGTGAGCGGCGCGCCCGACGGCGACGCGGCCGCCGCGGTGGTCGTGGTCGCAGGCCACGTGACGGCGAGCGGGTCGAGGGGGGCATCCGCGATCGACGCGACGACGAGCCCCTGCGGGACGACCTCGTGGGACCGGCGATCCGTCCCACGAGCCCCGATGAACTCTGGGAAGGCGAACGACCGGCAGCATCCGCCGATCGTCCCGAGCGCGGCGTAGACGACGCGACGGACGCACCGCGACGACGACGGCGGGGC
>JBJTBO010000308.1:0-5962 GCA_046091445.1 Planctomycetaceae bacterium
GCGCGCAGGCGGGCTTCCCACGCCGAGATGATCTCGAGGTCGGCCGGCCCCTCCACCCAGAGCATCGCGCCGCTGAAGAACTCGAGCTGGATCAGGCCCCGCGTCACGCGGATCGGTCCGGGCCCGAGCGACGTGCCCGGCCGCACCGCCGCGCCGTCGATCGAAGAGCCCTCGACGACGGCATCGATCAATTGTCCCACGGCGGCACACCCGCCGGTCACGGCCGCGTTGATCGGCCGTGGGTTGATCGGCCGTGGGTTGATCGGCCGTGGGTCGATCGGCCGGCGGAGCCACCCCGCGCCCACGACCCCGATCAGCGCCACGGCCGCCGCCCAGCCGGCGGTCGCACGCCACCTCCCTCGCGGCTCCCTCCCCGCCGGTCTGCGGTGTCGCCGGGGAGGCGTGTCCGCGTTCGGGTTCCCGCGCCACGCGCCGGCGTCATCCCCGACCGACGGCGCCTGCTCGGCCATCGTCGCCAGCAGCGCGTCGAGACCGACCCACTCCCGAAACGTGTCCCGTGCCGCCGGCGACGCTCTCAGGAGCTCATCCAGCCTCGCCACGCCGGCCTCGTCGAGACGGCCATCGATCCAGGCCGAGAGGAGGTCGTGCAACGCGGCGTTCCCTCGATCGGCATCGTGATCCGCGCGGCGTCCGTCATCCTCCGCGTGACGATGCAGGTCGTCGTGCGTCATGCCGCCCCCTCCGCATGCAACCGCCGTCGCATGCAGTCGACCAGCGCGGCGCGCAGCCGCTGGATCGACTTGTAAAAGGCCTGCTCCCCGCGGCCGAGCCGACGGGCCAGTTCGTTCATCCGCACGCCCGGCGCGTGTGCCTCGAGGACGGCCCGCCGCCGGTCGTCACCGAGCAGGTCCAGGCACGCCTCGAGCGCCGCGCGCCTCCGCTCGACCGCCTCGGCGGCATGGGCTGCGGGATCGGCCTCGGCCGTGAGGATCTCCCACACCTCGGCCGAGAGGCAGCGCGGCCCCCGCGCGACGCGACGGCGGTGCTTGAGCGCCTCGAAACGGGCGATCACCATGAGCCACGAACCGAAGTTCGTGCCGCGATCGAACTCGTTGAACTTGCGCCAGGCCACGAGACTCGCCTGCTGCACCACCTCGTCGACGTCGTGCCACGTCGGCACGAGGCCGCGGATGAACCCCCGCACGCGCGGCTCGTGCTCGAGGAGCAGCCGCACGAACGTCTCGTGGTCGTCGCGGTCGCCGTCTGCGGCCGACCGCGCCCCGCGCGGACCGTCCGCGGCCGTTGCGTCGCCCGCGTCGGGGTCCGGACCGTGTTCAGCCATGCCGCGAGCCGCGTCAGGGGTGCGTGCCGACCGTCGCGATCACACTCCCGCACCCCCGCAGATTGGACAACCGCCGACCGGCGATCGCCTCACGCCAGGGCCCGACGCAGCGCGTCGAGATGCCGCGGGACCGCGTCGTACGGGTTCTCGCCCGCCTCGTACTCGAGGGCCACGAACCCCTGGTAGCCGCCGTCCCGCAGGAGCGCAACCACCCGCGCGGCGTCGGCCGGTTCCTTCGGCCCCTTCGGCTCGCGCTGGAGCTCGACCTTGTATTGGACGTTGACGGCATAGGGAACGCACCGCGCGAGGTCGGCGTACGGATCGGGCGAATGGAAGTTGCCCGTGTCGAGATTCACCCCGAGCCATGGGCTCCTCACCGCCCGGACGATCGCGAGCAGGTCGTCCGCCGAGGCCACGATGCCGCCATGATTCTCGAGCCCGAGCATCACGCCGCGCGTCGCGGCATGGGCGCAGCACTCCTCGAGCGCCGCGATGCAGGTGGTCCGCGCGTCCTCCGGGGACATCCCTGCCGCCAGCGGGCCGGCGAACACGCGCACGTGCGGCGCACCGAGGAGCGCCGCCTGGTCGATCCAGGCCTTCACGTCGGCGATCTCCGCATCGAGATCGGGGCCGCGCGGCCGGACGAAATTGTTGCCCACCGCGCTGCCGCTGATCTCGATCCCGCGCAGAAACGCGTGCCGCCGCGTTTGCAGGAGGTCCGCCTCGGTCGCCGCCGGATCGAAGTAGTAGCTCGTGAGTTCCGCGCCGTCGCACCCGAGGTCGGCGGCGAGGTCGATGAACGAGTCGATCGTCAGGGCCCGCGCCTCGTCGGCGGGCCGTTGCGGCGTGCCACGGCTCCAGCGGAAGAACTGCCGAAACCCGTATGCCGCCAGCGCGATCCGCAGCCGCGGCCTCCCCGCCCGCGCGATCGGCTCGATGGCGGGCGCGGCTGCGGTCCCGGCGCGCCCCGGCGTCGACCCGGCCAGCCACGCACGCCGCGAGAGAACGTCGGTCATCACGGTTGCTCCGTCGATGTGTCGAGCGCTGCGAAGACGACCCCGCGCAGCCACGTCTCGGCCCCATGGTCGGTGAGCATGAGCCGGCCGCGACGATTCCGGCCGAAGCCGGCGAACTCGTCGAACTTGCTGTCGACGACCCGCTGATCCCAGTCCGAATCGCCGACCGTCGCCGCAACCACCAGTCGGCCGTTGAGCCAGTGCTCGATCCGCGCGCCGTCGACGACGATCCGCCCGGCATTCCACTCGGGGGCCGGACGCAGCGGCTTGTCCGCGGGGGGCGCGAAGAGCCCGTACAGTGCCGCCGCCGACTGCCGCGGGGGTGGCGGGCGCGGCGCCCCGGGATCGTCGAAGATCTGATACTCGCATCCGAGCCAGCGGGGCCCGTACGACCGCACGCGATACTTGATCCCCCCGTTGCCCCCCTTCGCGATCCGCCACTCGAAGTCGAGGCTGAAGTCGCCGAACTCGTCGGCCGTGACGATCGTGTGGTTCATCCTCCGCCGGCCTTCCTGCGCCGGCGGATCGGGCGAGAGATGCCACACGCCGTCCACGACCTCCCAGCCCCCAGCGACGGACTGTCCGCCCGGCGTGCGCCACGCCGACAGGCCCTCGGCTCCGAACGGACCGGAGGCGGCCGCCGATCCCCTCAGCGACGCGACGAGGCACGCGACGGCGAGGATGCGTGCGACCATGGTGTGCCTTCCCCCGGTATCCACGGCGGGCGCCCCGTCGGGGTCGTCACTCGTGCCCCGGCACGAGGCGGAAGACCCCCTGTCCGTCGGACGACACGATCATGAAGTAGGCCTCGCCCTCCTCGTCATCACCCCAGGAGAGCACCGGCATCTTCTGGCCCGGGATCGCGTGGTTTCCCGTCACCTCGCCGCTCGCGGGATCGAACGAAAGCGCGAAGAGCTTGCCGGAGACGTAGTCGGCGTAGAGGTAGCGTCCGGCGAGCGCGGGCACCCGTCGACCACGGTAGACCAGGCCGCCGGTGATCGACGCCCCGACCGCATGATCGTACTCGAAGATCGGATCGATGAGATCGGGCCTCGCGTTGACCCCGCGCTGGCCGAACGCGTGCCGTCCCTCGCGGAGGTTCCAGCCGTAGTTGCCCCCCTTCACGATGATGTCGATCTCCTCGTACATGCCCTGGCCCACGTCGGCCGCCCACAGCAGGCCCGTCACGCGGTCGAACGCCATGCGCCACGGGTTGCGGAGGCCGTACGCCCAGATCTCGCCCCGCGCGCCGGGCGTGGACACGAAGGGATTGTCCTTCGGGATCGCGTAGCCGAGGCCGTCGTCGCGGCGATCGACGTCGATGCGCAGGATGGACCCGAAGAGCGTGCCGAGGTTCTGGCCGTGTCCGTAGGGGTCGTTGCCGGCGCCCCCGTCCCCCAGCGCGACGTACAGCATTCCGTCGGGCCCGAAGACGACCGTGCCTCCGTTGTGATTCCAGAAGGGCTGCGGTAGGACGAGCAGCTCCTCAGCCTGATCCACGCCCGCCGGATCGATGCGGCTGCGATCCGCGGTCGCCTTCAAACGGGCCACGACCGACGTGCTCGGATCGTGGCGCTTCGACGTGTAGTACACGAAGCACTCGCCGTTCTCCGCGAACCGCGGATGGAACGCGAGGCCGAGCAGGCCCTCCTCGTTCTGCTTGTCGGAGTAGACCACGCGGTCGCGGAGGTCGGCGAAGATCCGGCTGGCCGCCGGACGGCCGCCGTCCGCTGCGGGATCGAGCATGTGGATCACGCCCTGCTGCTCGACGACGAAGATCCGCTTCGATCCGTCCCCCGCGTGCGTGACCACCACCGGCCGGAACGTGGCGGGCCGGCCCTTGTCGTCCACCGGCTCGTAGCCGGCCCACGCGATGCCGGGGAACGCCGGCTCGAATCCCACCGCGAGCGTGCCATCGACGGGATCGGGGGGCGGCGCATCGGGCCGCAGCTCGCGGATGCGGATGTTGCGGTAGGCCACCTCGTCGCCATGATCCTGCAGACAGATCCGGCCGCGGCTCGCCTTGCCGAACTGGGGGAAGGCCGCGAACTTGCTCGCGGCCACCTTGGCGTTCCAGTCGTCGCCGCCGATCTTGAACGTCGTGTAGCGGATGCCGTTGACCGCGATCTCACCCTGCTCGGGGGCGCCGCGGAGCGAGATGGTGTTCCATTCTCCGGCCGGACGGGTGGCGTCGGTGGGCGTGTTGGTCATCGGCTGATTGCGCGGTGGATACAGCCCGTAGAGCCAGCCGGCCCGCTGCGGATCCTTGCCTGCGACGTTGTCGAGCACCTGCACCTCCGGTCCGGAGTGCCACGGCGCCGGAGCGTCCTCCGTCACGCGGAACATGATCCCGCTATTGCCGCCGGGCGCGATCCGGTAGTCGATCGACAGCTCGAACCACTCGAACTCGTCCTCCGTGACGATGTCGCCACCGCCTCGGCCGGAGAGCACGAGCGCTCCGTCGACCACCTTCCACGCCGGACGGATCGAGTCGCCGCGGAAGTTCCGCCAGCCCTTGGTCGATGCACCGTCGAAGAGGAGCCGCCAGCCAGCCTGTCGCTCGGCGGCGGTGAGCGTGTTCTCGGCGGGGGGCGCTTCCGCGCGCACGCGGCCCTCGAGGCCGAGGCCCGCGAGCACCTGCAGGATCACGAAGGCACATGCCGTGCCGACTCCGCCGCCACGGTGCAGGCTGACAGACACGTCGAATCGCATGGTGAGACCTCCCCGGTCGAAAGACAGTGCACAGGACCTGCCGCGCACGCGTCGCCGTCGCGCGCGATCGCACGACCGAGAGATTACCAGCCGGGATACAGCCGGGCGAGCGCCTGCGTGCCCTCGTCCTGCCACCCCCGCGTCACGACCGCCTCGTAGAGCCGTGCCGCCGTCTCGAGCCCCGGCAGGTCGATCCCCGTCTCCCGCGCGGTCTCGAGCGCGATCGCGATGTCCTTCACGAGGTGCTTGACGAGGAACCCCGGAGCGAAGTCCCCCGCGAGCGCCCGTGGCGCGAGGGTGGTCAGGGCCCAGCTGCCGGCCGCGCCCCCCGCGATCACCTGCTGCACCGCCGCCGGGTCGAGTCCGCCCGCCCGCGCGTGCGAGAGCGCCTCGCACCACGCGACCATGCCCCCCGCCACGGCCACCTGGTTGGCGAGCTTGCACCGCTGCCCCGCGCCGGCCGGACCGAGCCGCGTGACGGAGCGGCCGAGACGGCGCAGCAAGGGCACCGCGCGCGTGAAGCCGGCCTCGTCACCGCCGCACATGACGACGAGCGTCGCGTTGCGGGCGCCGACGTCGCCGCCCGACACGGGCGCGTCGAGCGCCGTCCGGCCTCCCGCCGCGGCGGCCGACGCGATCCGCGCGGCGAGCGCGGGACTCGACGTGGTCATGTCGATGAGGAGCGCCCCCGGGCGAGACGCCGCCACGATTCCATCTCCACCTTCACCGCCGAGATACACCCGCTCGACATCGACGGGATAGCCGAGCATCGTGATCACGACGTCGCTCGAGGCCGCGACGCCCTCGGGAGTGTCGTGCCAGGTGGCCCCGCGCGCGACGAGTCCCTCGGCCTTCGACCGCGTCCGGTTGTGCACGTGGAGGACGCAGCCGGCATCGAGCAGGTGCCCCGCCATGCTCGCTCCCATGATCC
>JBJTBO010000309.1:0-9025 GCA_046091445.1 Planctomycetaceae bacterium
TGAGCAGGGCACAGCCGGCAGCCTCGGACAGTGGCTCGGACACGAGACAAACTCCTCGACGGGGATGACGATGGAACGGGAGTTCCGACGATCCAGAGCATACCGGATTCCCGTGCGGGGACTCGTGGCCCAGAATGCCCGCCGGAGGGTGTCGCTATGCTTTCCACCTCGCGGAGTATCTGCTGCAGGTGCCGGCGAATCGCATCGGCTACACGCAGCTCTCGCTCGGGCAGCTCAAGATTCTCCAGGAGGTGATCGCCCTGTCGGTCTTCGTGCCGTTCGCGGTCCTCTACATGCGGCAGCCTCTGCGACTCAACTACCTCTGGGCGGCCCTGTGCATCTGCGGGGCCGTCTACTTCGTGTTCCGCGAGGGCTGATGTCGGCCGGGTATGGCCCCGTCTGGCACACGGGGGCGTGCCGCGGGCCCGATGGCTCCCGCAGCCTGATGCCGCATGAGTGACGTGCGCCCCGACCTCCCCGTCGACGAACACCTCCCCCGGATCGTCGAGGCCTCGCGCGGCGGGGCCGTCGTCGTCACGGCGCCGCCCGGATCGGGGAAGACCACGCTCATTCCCGCCGCCGTGCTCGACGACCTTCCCGATCGGGGACGTCTGCTCCTCCTGCAGCCGCGCCGGCTGGCCGCCCGGGCGGTGGCGGGGCAGATCGCCCGACTCCGAGGCGTGCGGCTCGGCGGGGAGGTGGGCTACGTCGTCCGATTCGACAGCCGCGTCGGTCCCGAGACCCGGCTGTTCGTCGAGACGACCGGCGTGACGCTGCGGCGCCTCGACGACGACATCACCCTCGACGGCGTGTCGGCCGTCGTGCTCGACGAGTTTCACGAGCGCTCGATCGAGATCGACCTCGTGCTCGGGCTGCTCGTGCGGCTCCGCGAGCTGCGTCCCGGGCTGCGCGTGGTCGTCATGAGTGCCACGCTCGATCCCGGCCCGGTGGCCCGGCTGCTCGGCGGGTGCCCGGTGATCGACGTGCCCGGTCGGCTCTTTCCCGTCGCGATGCGCTACGAGAGGTCCGGGCAGCGCGACGAACTCGACGCCCTCGTGCGGCGTCGCGTGACGGACGCCCTGCAGGCGACGGCGGGTCACGTGCTCGTGTTCCTGCCCGGCGTCGGCGAGATCGGCAGGTGCGAGCGGGCCCTCGCCGACGTCTCTCGCGCGGGCGGGCACGATCTCGTGCCCCTGTTCGGCGATCTGCCACCGGAGCGACAGGATGCCGCGCTCGCCGACACCGGCCGCCGACGGATTGTGCTGGCGACGAACGTCGCCGAGCCCTCGCTCACGAGTCCCGGCGTGACCGCGGTCGTCGATGCGGGCCTGGTGCGTCGGCTCGCGGTGGATGCGGCGACCGGCCTGCCGCGGCTCGAACTGTGTGCGGTATCGCGCGCCTCGGCCGACCAGCGTGCCGGCCGCGCGGGGCGCACGGCCGCCGGCATCTGCTTTCGGCTCTGGGACGAGGCCGGGCACCACCGGCGCGAGGCGGCCGACCCGCCGGAGGTGCTCCGCGGCGACCTCGCAGAGCCGCTCCTGCGGCTGGCCGCACTGGGCGAGCCCGTCGCCGCCGATGTCGCGGAACCCTTCGCGTGGCTCGTTCCGCCGCCGCCGGAGGCGCTCGCCCGTGCGCGGGTCTCGCTCTTGCGCCTCGGCGCGCTCGTTCCCGCCGGCCGCGTCACCCCGCTCGGCCGTGAACTCGCGCGACTCCCCGCGTGCGGCGCGGGCGGCCGCGCCCGACGTCGCGCTCGCCAGGGCACTGCTCGCCGCGGGTCCCGCCCGCCTCGGGCGCCTCCGGCCCGGGTCGCGCGACCGCGGCACCATGGTCGGAGGCCGCGGTGTCAGGCTCGATGCGGCATCCCGCGTGCGCGACGAGCCGCTGTTTCTCGCGCTCGATGTCGACGACTCCGGCAGCGAGGTGCGGGTGCGACTCGCTTCCGCCGTCGAGCGGTCGTGGCTCGATGATGCACCCGGCAACCTGCGGCAGTGCGACGAGATGCTCTTCGCGCCGGCCCGTCGTCAGGTCGAGGCACGGCGACGAACGCTCTGGCTCGACCTCGTGATCGACGAGACGCCCATCGCGATCGGCGATGCGGCCCGGGCGGCGGCCCTGCTGGCCGCGGAGGCGAGTCGGGAGCTTCACCGCTGGCTGCCGACCGGCGACGCTGCGGCCGGCAGCCTGCTCGCGCGGGCCCGCTGGCTCGCGTCGGTGCTGCCGGAGCTCGGCCTGCCCCCGCGCGATGACCAGACGCTCGGCGGCATGCTCGAGTCGGTCTGCCACGGGCTGCGCGGTCTCGACGAGATACCGTCGGCGGACTGGTGGACACCCATCGTCGGCGTGGTGGGGGCCGAGCGGATCGCCGAGATCGAGCGGCTCGCGCCGGCGCGGATCGACGTCGCGGGTCGCTCCCGACCGCTGCTCTACGAGACCGACGATTCCGCTCCGGCCCGGCCGCCGGTGCTGGCGGTGCGTATCCAGGAGCTGTTCGGCGTGCGCGAGACGCCGCGCGTGGCCGGGGGGCGTGTGCGGGTGCTGCTCCACCTGCTCGGGCCCAACATGCGCCCGCAGCAGGTGACCGACGACCTCGCGAGCTTCTGGGCCACGACGTATCCCGTCGTCCGCAAGGAACTGCGCCGCCGCTACCCGAAGCACGCGTGGCCGGACGACCCGCTCGCCTGATCGCCAGCGGCACGGTCTCACATCGCCCGGAAGACCGCCTCGGTCCGCGACAGGAGGTCGTCCTCCCCGATGACCTGCTCGATGAACGCGCGGCACGGATAGCCCGCCTCGAACTCGTCCTGCAAGGCCCGGGCGAAGCCGCCGTTCTCGATCTCCGTCAGCACCTCCCGCATGTGGGCCGCCATCCCCTCGCGGTCGATCGCGAACGTGCGCGTCATGCCGCCGAAGGCCGCCGCGTAGCCGTGGGCACGGCTCGACGAGAGGAAGCCGTCGCGGGCCATCTGCGAAAAGGTTTCCGACATCTCGCCCGAGAGGTACATCTCCAGCAGCAGTCCGAGCGGCGAGAGCCCCGCTTCGACCCCGACGTGGAACGCGGAGAGGATCGCGGCCCCGAGCCACGGCCCGCAGGCCTGCTCGACGTAGAGATCGAGCACCGCCTCCTCCCGGGCGCTCATCTCGAGCGCGCCCTGTCGCAGCGAACCGGCGCCGGCTGCGATCGCCAGGAGCCGCGTCCACGCGGTTCCCGTGACGTCCTGCTCGACGCCGACGTAGCTGAGGTAGCCCCGTCCCGCGAGGAAGCGCTCGCGAATGGCGTCGCCCCCCATGCGCGGCGCGAAGAGGCCGACGTCGAGATCCGTCGCGGGAACCACGAGGCCGTGTGCGAGCGCGTAGCCCGAAGCGAAGACGAGGAGCGTCCTCGCGCGGAGGCGGGGGGCGATGCGGGCGAGCACGACGGGCTGCACCTCGTCCGGCACGAGCACCAGCGCCACGTCGGCCTCACCAGCCGCCTCGGCCAATGTCGTCAGGTGAAAGCCGTCGTCGCGTGCCTGCCGGCTCGAGGGATCGTCATCGCTTCCGACGATCACGCGGGCTTCGAGCGTGTCGCGCAGATTGAGCGCCAGGGGCCGGCCGAGCAGGCCGTACCCGAGGATGGCGACGGTCGTGCCGCGGAGCGCGCCCGGGTCGGCGTGCTCGTCACGAAACATCCGGTGCCGGCGCGGCTGGGGAGGAGTGCTCACGGGCTGCCTCGCGAAAGCTTTCCAGGAGGGGATCGACCAGCAGGATGAACTCACGCAGGCGGGTCGGGCTCATGCCTCGCACCGTGATCCGTCCGGCCAGGAAGGAGGCGGCCAGCGAGCAGCGGCCGAACGCCGCATCGTGGAGCGTGCCCAGCGGCATCCGCACGACGAGGGACGGCGCGTCTCCGGCGCTGACGCAGCACAGCGCGGCTGGCGTCGCGACCAGCTGCACGCGGGCACCGGTGTCGGGAAACTCCCACCGGATCGCGGGCATCGCTGCGGCGAGCTGCCGGCGCTGGTCGGGGTCGAGGCGACCGTCGAGTCGCTCGATCACCCTTCCCATGAGGGCGGAGACCTCGTCGCCCCCGACCCCGTTCACGGGGAATTCGGGAGGCTGGGCGGGTGGGCGGACCGGCATGCGGCGGATCATCCTGCGAGGTGCGCTGATCGGTGCGCTGCTGGGTGCGCTGCTGGGTGCGGTCCGGCCGACCTCGGCCCGGACGTGAACTTACCGCACCGGGGCCGGCGTACAAGCGAGCGCGACGGAATGCGCGGCGGAGGGCTCCCGCGCGTCGACGGAAACCTGCGTCGCGTGCATCGTCGCCGGCAGCACCACCGTGACCGTCGTGCCGCGTCCTCGAATGCTCGCGATGCGAATCGAGCCGTCGAGCATCTCCACAAGCGACTTGCAGATCGACAGCCCGAGTCCTCCGCTCCGGTGCCCGTCGCCGTGGCTGTGGGCGGGGTCGGACTTGTAGAACCGCTCGAAGACGCGCGCGAGCTCGTGTGCCTCCAGCCCGACGCCGGTGTCTTCGACGGCGAGGGTCGCGTGACCCTCGTCGCACGTTACGCGTGCCGTGACACGGCCCCCGTCCGGGGTGAATCGCAGGGCATTGTCGAGCAGGTTTGCCACGATGCGGCGCAGCCCGGCGGCGTCGCCCGTCACGGGCGCCGATGCCGACGCGTCGGCGGACAGATCGATTCCCTGCTCGCTGGCCACGCCGGAAAACATGGCGACGGTCTGTCGCACGATCAGCGCGAGGTCCACGGTCTCCTTCCGCACGATCCGCTGGTCGCCGGCGTGCTCCGCGAGCAGGAGCAGGTCGTTGGTGACCCGCGACAGCTGGCGGGAGGCCTCCAGCGTGTCCGTGAGGACCTCGTGGATGTCGGCCGTATTCCCGGCGCCGGCGACCGCCACCTCGAGCGAGCTCTGGATGGCGGCCAGCGGTCCACGCAGTTCGTGGGCCGCATCGGCCACGAAGCGCTCCTGTCGCTGCACGTGGTCCGCCACCTGGTCGAGCAGATGGTTGATCGTGTGCGAGAGTACGTCGAGCTCGTCCCCCGTTCCGCGCTCGGGGAGTCGGTCATCGAGACGTGTGGGCCTCAGTCCCCCGGCCGTGCGCAGGATGTCGCCCACCGGGCGCGTGGCCTGCACGGCGAGCAGGTAGCCGATGAGCGGCGTGAGCAGCGTCACCACCACGCCCATCGGCACCAGCAGCCGCATCAGGCCGGTCACACTCTCATCGAGCAGGCCCGTGTGCATGCCCACGCGCACGTGGTAGCGGGGCCGCCCCGGCTGTCGGATCCACTGGCGCACGTACCGGTAGGGGCCGACGTCGGCGACGACCTCCCGGCGGTCGAGCCTGCTCGGGGGATGGTCGGCGATCGCGTCGGGGCAATTGTCACTCTTCCAGACGGTCTGCCCATCGTTCGTCAGCAGGTGCATGAACCAGCCGCGCGTCTGATGGCTGGCGGTCATCCGCCGCATCTCCTCGACCACCTCGTCGATGTCGGGATGGTTGTCGCGCATCGCCGACATGATCTCGATGACGGCGGCCCGCAGCATGCCGTCGGCCTCGCGGTAGAGCATGGACCGGGCGGCGATGCGCACGACGACGAGCGTCGCCAGCGTGGTCACGAGCACGACCGCCGTGTTCCAGAGCGTGAGCCGGACGCGGAGGCTCGTCCGCCAGGCGCGGTCACTCCGCCGCCAGCGCATAGCCACGGCCCCGGACGGTGCGGATGAAGGAGGTTGATCGGCCACGATCGAGCTTGCCCCGCAGCCGGTTGATGTGCACCTCGATCACGTTCGTGGGTCCGTCCCAGTCGAAGCCCCAGACGTGCTCGCAGAGCATCTTTCTGGTGACCACATGCCCCTTGAACCGCATCATGAGCTCGATCATGGCGAGCTCCGTCGGCGTGAGGTCCACCGTCCGGCCCCCGACCGAGAGCCGCTTGCTGCCGAGGCACAGCGAGAGCTTCCCGGCCTCGAGCTTGAGCGCCGGCTTGTCGGACGTGCGGCGATGCACCGCCTCGATGCGGGCGAGCAGTTCATCCATCTCGAAGGGCTTGGGCAGGTAGTCGTCGGCCCCCGCCTCGAAGGCCTCGAGCTTCTCGTCGATGCTGCCGCGGGCCGTGAGGACGATCACCGGTGTCCGTGATCCGTGGGACCGTGCGGCACGCAGCACCTCGACGCCGTCGGTACCGGGCAGCATGAGATCGAGGATCACGAGATCGCTCGACAGGATCGTCTCGTCCCGAATCGCCGCGTCACCGTCGTCGACGCAGACGCATTCGTGGCCGGCCCCCTTCACGGCCTTGCTGACGGAACGGGCGATGATCGGATCGTCCTCGATGACAGCGACAAGCATCGGCACGTGTCCCCGCCGCGACCGTCGGATGGGCGAAGGCCACCTGCGACACGTCGCACGTCAGCCGGCATCATACCGCCGTGACTGCAGTGCCGCGACCGCGTCTCGCAGCGAGGTGACCTCGGCCTCGAGCGCGTCGAGGCGATCCTCGAACGATCCTGCGCGGCCGGCGGCGTGATCGGTGGTGGCGCGGCCCGCCGTGGCGTGGTCGGGCGGCATCGCCGCGAGAGTGTGCGCTGGTGGCTGGCGACGCGGCTCCGCGGACGCAGGGGGTGGCGGCGATGTCGCGGCCGGCCCGAGGCCGGCCCTCACCTTGGCGAGTGATTCCTCCGGAAGGAGGCCGTGCGTGAGCATCCGGCCACGGCCCGGGGGCGAGAGCCAGACGACGAGTCCACGCTCGGCGAGGCGGTCGAGGTGCCGGCGGAGCACGTCGAGGTCGGGAATCTCGTCCATCCGACTCGCGCGGCCGCGCAGATCGCCCTCGGTCTGCGCACCCCGCAGCAGCAACTCGCCGAGGATCGCGAGTTCCTCCTTGGAGGCCCCCAGCCATTCGTAGGCGAGGTGGCGGTAGCGGGCGATCTTGCCGTTGCCGTAGACCTCGGCGATCGCGCCGCACTGGCGCAGGCCCGCGAGGGCCCTCGTCACCTGCTCCTCGTCGAGCGACGTCACCGGATCGCGGTTGCTCTTTTGATTGCAGCCGTTGACCAGCGCGTTGAGCGACAGCGGATACTGATCCGGCGTCGTCTTTCCCTTCTCGATGAGCGTGCCGAGCACACGGCGCTCCGCCGCGTCGAGAGGCCGCACCGGCCTGGCCGCATCCGCTCCGCTCATGGCTGAATCCTCCGGGACGAGCCGACATCCTACCGGCGACCCGTGCGACCGACGCGCCCGCCGTGTCACCGGCCGGCGGGGACGCCCGGCGCGCGGTGGTGCGGGCAGCCTTCCGGGCTGAACAGGGCGCTCGCCTCGTCGCCGCGGGCCGCGACGTAGGCGACGAGGTCGAGGATTTCATCCCGCGTGAGCTTGTCGAGCAGGCCCTTCGGCATGATCGAGACCGGTGATCCGACGCGTTCGTCGATCGAGTCCTTGCGGATGCGGATGGGTGCGGCCTTGAGCACGGGGTTCTCGACGAGCGCCACCTCCGTCGGCGTCTCCTCCACGACGAGGCCGGTGAGGGATCGGCCGTCGTCGGTGAGGATCGTCGTGGAACGATACTTCTCGTCGATCCGCAGCGAGGGCTCGAGGATGTGCCGTGTGACCTCGAGGGGATTCATGTCGGCGGACAGCTTCGCCAGCTCCGGTCCGAAGTTGTTGCCGGCGTCCCCCAGACGATGGCACGCGACGCAGCTGGCCGTGCGGAAGATCTCGCGCCCGTGCACGAACGAACGCCCCTTCTCGAGCGACCGTACGTCGGTCTCGAGGTCGGCGAGCGTCCACTCCGTCCGTGGGCGCCGGTCCGTGAGCAGGTCGTCACGAATCGGCAGGGGACGGGCTGCGAGATAGCCACCCGGGTCGGCGAGATACGCCTCCAGGTCGTCCACCACGTAGAGCGCGCCGAACATCCGTCGCCAGTGACCGGGATAGGTGCACACGTAGGGGTAGACGCCCGGCTCGGTCGGCGCCGTGAACGTCACGCGCTGCGTGGACTGCGGCTGCATGAGCGCGCTGGCCGCGAGGACATCGGACGACTCGGGAACGAAGTTCCGCCTGGCGAATCCGGGATCCTGAGCCTGGGCCTCGGCCGCCTCGCCCACCGCCTGCATCCGCCCCGGCCGGGTGATGACGAAGTTGTGCGGCATCGCATCGAGGTTCTCCAGCACGAAGAGCACCGGTCGCCCGGCCTGCACGGCCACCGTCTCCTGGTCGTAGGCCATGCGCTCGTAGATCGTGCCGATCCGTACGACGCGCACGCCCAGATCGGCGAGCTCGCGTCGGCGCGCGCGGCCGTCCTCGGGCGACAGCCGCGTCGTCAGAGCCTCGGCAAACTGCCAGGCCGCGAGTCCGGCATCGCTCGAGCGCTCCTGCGTCGAGGACGCACGGATCGCCTCGATCAGCGGCAGGACGAGTTCGGCCGCCTCGGCCGCGGGCCACGCTGTCACGGGGATGCGTGCGAGGGCGCGGATCGCGTCGTCGCGGTCGATGCCGGCCCGGACGAAGGGGGCGATCCGCCGGAACGCCTCCTCCTCGCGGCCCTTCACGCCGACGAGCGCCGCGAAGACGGCGCGGCGGACGCTGCCAGCGAGTCGTTCCGCCTCGCTCGTGAGCGTGAACTCGGCGGCCGGCGCGGGGGCGGGCTGCTTCTCCGCACGGAACACCTCGGCACGGTTCGCATCGAGGGCCACGAGCGTGAAGCCGTCGAGCCGCTTCGCGAGGCCGTCCTCGCCGCGGTTGTGGACGATGATTCGGTCGATCGGGTGCGGTCCACCGAGGTCGACCTCCCACCAGGGATCGGTCGTGTTCTCCTCGGTGTGCGTCTGCGTGCCGGATGCGTAGATCGGATCGGTCCGACCGTCGATGGCGCGGGCCGCCTCGCCGCCGTGCGCCGTGTTCTTCTGCGTGGCCCGGCCGGAACGGGCGACGTTCGCGCCACCCGCGAAGACCTCCACCTCGGCGAGCGTGAGCGTGCGCCCCGGGCCGGGCAGCGCCACCCGCACGTAGCGGGCCGACGTGCCT
>JBJTBO010000310.1:0-2984 GCA_046091445.1 Planctomycetaceae bacterium
GTCTGTTTGGTGTGCGGATCGCGAGGCGGAAACCGGATGCATCGTCCGGTTTCCGTCTCAGATTTCAGGTAGGCGGCATCGCGTCGAGTGCCGGGCGTCGAGTGCCGGAAGGCTCCGGCGATTTCGGCGTCGGATTGGGAAACGCAAGTCAACTTCAGACCGGATCTGACCTCGAGGAACGGTTGAGCCATGGCGTTTGGTGGACCACGGGCGAAGGTCGGGAAGACCGCGAAGAAGAAGGCCAAGCCGAAGGCCAAGGTCAAGCGGAGAGACCCGATCTTCATCGACGGAGCTCGGCCGCGGCCTCTCTACGTCGACTACAAGGACCTGGAGCTGCTCGGCAAACTGGTCAATCGCCAGGCCAAGATCATCGGGCGCCGCAAGAGCGGCTGCACGGCTGCGAGCCAGCACGCGGTCACGCAGGCGATCAAGCGGGCCCGATTCATGGCGCTCCTGCCCTACGTTGGTGAGTGAGCGCGCCGGGAGTCTGCGACGCGTGATGCCCGTCGTGCCGGGGTGGGGTCGTGGCGCCGGGCGGTGCCGATGCAGGTGAAGATCGTCTTGGCCTGATTCTTGGCCTGATCTCGTCGCCAGGGTTGCCTTCGTGGGTGCGCTCCTCACGCGTCGTCGGGTCGAGTTCCGCGATACCGACGCAGCCGGGATCGTCCACTTTTCGGCGTTCTTCTTCTGGATGGAGTCCGCCGAGCACGAGCTGCTCCGCGCCGCCGACGTCCGCGTCGTCGATCACGAGTCGGGGCCCGTCGAGGCGAGCTGGCCCCGGGTGGCGGCATCGTGCGACTACACCAGGGCCGTGCGCTTCGGCGACGAGGTCGACATCGCGGTCTCGGTCGACGAGATCGGTCGCACGAGCGTGACCTACGGCTTCCGGTTTTCGCACGACGGGGTCGAGGTGGCGAAGGGGCGGATCGTGGCCGTGAGATGCCTCATGCAGCCCGGACGCAGGCCGACGCCGGTGGCGATTCCCGAGGAGATCATGGGGCGTCTCGGGCGGTTTCGGTCCGACCCGGCGAGCGGGGCGGGAGATGCTCCGCGCTGAGACGAGCGCGATTCCATGTCGCGGCGCTCGCGGCGGGGGTGATGCCGTCCGGTCCATGCATCGCGGGGTGTTTCGTCGCGACGCCCGGTGCCGTATCGTGCAGGAGCGCGGCGGGTTCCGCGGTCCGCCAACGGAGGCCAGCGTGCTCGAGGTCGATGCGGTCTCGAAGGCATACGAGGGTTCGACGAGCGAGCCGGGGGACACGCTGCCCGTGCTCGCCGACGTCACCCTCCGTCTCGAGCCCGGTGGCTCGCTCGCGATCATGGGGCCGAGCGGCTCTGGCAAGAGCACGCTGCTCTCGATCATCGGCGGTCTGGAGCCGCCGACATCCGGGCGGGTGCGGCTCGACGGGATCGACCCCTATGCGGGCGACGACGCCGCGCGGGCCGCGTTTCGCAATCGGCGCGTCGGGTTCGTCTTCCAGGAGCACCACCTGCTCGCCGGGTGCACCGCGCTCGACAACGTCGTGGTGCCGGCGCTCGCGCGGGGGCGGGTGACCAACGCCATCGCCGTGCGGGCCGCGCGGCTGCTCGACCGCGTCGGCCTCGCCAGTCGTGCCGATCATCTGCCGGCTGCGCTTTCCGGCGGCGAGCGACAGCGCGTCGCCGTCGCGCGTGCGCTCCTCATGTCGCCGCGACTCGTGCTCGCCGACGAGCCCACCGGGCAGCTCGACTCTCGGGCCGCGGCGGCGGTGACCGACCTGCTCGTCGAGCTGGCGTCGGAGTCGGGCGGCATGCTCATCGTGGTCACGCACGCCGAGGCGGTCGCGGCCCGCGTGGGAACGATCCGACGGCTCGTCGATGGCAGGCTGCTGGACGGGGCGGTTCGGGACGGCGGGCCGGCGCCATGAGCGACGAGGCGGACGAATCGGCGGCGGCCCGGGGCGTGCGGTCGCTCGCCGGACTCGCGATTCTGCTCGTGAGGCAATGGTGGCCGCAGGTGACGGCGCTGGCCGCGGCGTCCGCCGTGGTCGCCACCACGATCGTCGGCGCGGTCGGCGTGGGGGCATCACTCCAGCGGGGCCTGCACGACCTCGCCATCGACCGCCTCGGTGCGATCGAGGCGGCGATCATCGCCGACGAGCCATTCACCCCTCGGCTCGTGACACGCCTCGCGGACTCCCTCGGGACGACGCCCGCAGCATCGGGTCGGCCCGCCTCCATCGTGCCGGCCCTCGTCATGACGGTGTCCGTCGACGCGACGGGTGGCGGCCGCCGTGCCGCGACGCGGGCCACGCTCCTGGCCTGCGACGACCCGGCCGCGCTGGGGTTCACGGGGGCTCGATCCGGGCCGGCGCGCGATCGCGTCCTCGTCAACGCGCCGCGCGCCGACGCACTCGGCCTCGAGCCGGGTGCGGCCGTGGTGCTGCGGATTCCCGATCGGTCGAACGTGCCGAGTGATACGCCCCTCGGGCGGCGGACGCCCGCATCGACCGGGCGGCGGCTGACCGTCGACGAGGTGCTGCCCGAGGGCGGCCTCGCGCGGTTCTCGCTGCGGCCCGTCCAGGTCACGGCCCCGTTGGCCGTCACGTCGCTCGCGACGGCGCGGGCGATCCTCCGACGCGGCGACGTGGCGAACGTCGTCTTCGCGGTCGGGGACGGCGCTCGAACCGCGGCCGGCCACGGGGACGCGGGTGGCTCGTCGCGCACGGCTGCGGACTGGCTCCGCGGCAGCCTGCGTCCCGATCTCGCCGACTTCGGGCTCGCCCTCGAGCCGGCCGGCTCGGCCGACGCCCTGCGGCTCGTCAGTCGGCGGCTCGTGCTGCCAGGCGAGGTGGATCGTGCGGCCGAAGCGGTGCTCGGGCCGCTCGGTGGAGTGCCGTCACTCGTGTTCCTGGCGAACGCGCTGGTGCCCGTCGCGGACGGCGATCGCGGCGTTTCGGACCAGCCTGACCCCGCCGCGCCGGTGACCGCCCCCGCCGCGCGTC
>JBJTBO010000311.1:0-2105 GCA_046091445.1 Planctomycetaceae bacterium
AGAGGAGCAGGGGATTGAGCATGAGTCCGAGACGTCCGCTCGATCGTGGTGGCGTGGGGATGCGGGGTGCCGTCAGCCGGCTCGCGCCCGGCGGGCGAGGAACGTGGCGAGGGCCTCGGCGTACGGCGTGTCGGTGCCGATCTGTTCGTAGGCGATGGCCCGCTCGAGGCAGGCGGAGCGGACCCGTTCGCAGAATCGCGCGAACCGCTCGAGGTAGGCCGCCCGCACGTGCCGCGGATTGGCGACGAGCCGTCCCTCCCCCTCGGCGTCGCGGAAGCGGGTCGGCTTCTCCCAGGGGAACGTGCGCTCGGCGGGATCGACGAGATGCAGCACGATGAGGTCGTGCCGGCGATGGCGCAGGAGGCCGAGTCCCGTCCCGAGCGCGTCGGGATCGTCGAGCAGGTCGCTGACGAGCACCACGATGCCCCGTCGTGGCAGCCGGCCGGCCACCTCGCGGAGCACCGCCCCGAGCGACGTGTCGGTGCCGGGCGTGGCCGCCGCGAGCGTCTCGAGGATCGCATGGAAGTGGCGGCCCGCCGACCGCGGCGGCACGAACGCGCGCACCGCGTGGTCGAACGTCGCGATGCCGGCCGCGTCGTTCTGCCGCAGGGCGAGATGGCAGAGCGACGCCGCGAGGAAGCGGCCGTACTCGAACTTCGTCGGCCCCTCGCCCCCCGAGAAGTCCATCGACCGGCTCGCGTCGAGGATGACGGTGACGCGCGTGTTGGTCTGGTCCTCGTGGAGCTTGACGAAGAGCCGGTCGGTCTTCGCGAGCAGCTTCCAGTCGACCATCCGCAGCTCATCGGATGGCGTGTAGGGCCGATGGTCGGCGTACTCCACGCTCGAGCCGAAGAAGGGGCTCGGGTGAAGCCCCGACAAGAGCCCCGTCACGGCGGTGCGGGCGACGAGGTCGAGCCGCGCGGCGAGCGCGAGCCCGCTCGAGTCGATGACGGTGTCGGTCGTCCGTCCGCCCGTCGTCGCTGCCATCGTGCACCTGCCTTCCGGTCTCGACGTGTCGTCCGGGGAACGCGGGCGACCGCGGCGGTCAGTCCGCCTCCGGCACCGCGTCGAGGATCCGTTCGATGATCGTGTCGGCCGAGACGCCCTCGCTCTCGGCGGTGAAGTTCGCGACCATGCGGTGCCGCAGCACGGGCTTGGCCACCGCGCGGACGTCGGCGAACGAGACGTTCGGCCGGCCGTCGAGCAGCGCCCGGGCCTTGCCGCCGAGCAGGAGCGCCTGGCAGGCCCGCGGCCCCGCGCCCCACGAGAGCCAGCGCCGCGCATCCGTGGGGCACGTCGCGTCGGTGGGACGCGTGGCCCGCGAGAGCCGCACGGCGTACGTCGCCACCGGCTCGGCCACGAGCACGTCGCGCACGACGTCCTGGATCTTGAGGATGTGCTCCGCGGTCAGCACCGGCTCGAGCGACACCGACTGGCGCGAGGTCGTGGACGTGGCGATGCGCACCTCGTCGGCGAGGCTCGGATAGTCGACGGTGATCTTGAACATGAAGCGATCGAGCTGGGCCTCGGGCAGCGGATACGTGCCCTCGCTCTCGATCGGGTTCTGCGTGCCGAGCACGAAGAACGGACGCGGCAGGTCGTAGGATCGCCCGGCCACCGTGACCTGCTGCTCCTGCATCGCCTGAAGCAGGGCCGCCTGAGTCTTCGGCGGTGTGCGGTTGATCTCATCGGCGAGCACCAGGTGCGCGAAGACGGGCCCCTTCACGAAACGGAGCTCGCGCTGGCCGCTCGCGCGATCCTCCTGGAGGATCTCGGTGCCGGTGATGTCCGACGGCATGAGGTCGGGCGTGAACTGGATCCGGTTGAAGGAGATGGAGAGCAGCCGCGCGAGGCTCGAGATCATGAGCGTCTTCGCGAGGCCGGGCACGCCCTCGAGGATGCAGTGCCCCTTGCAGAAGATCGCCATGAGGAGCAGGTCGAGCACCTCCTCCTGGCCGACGATCACGCGGCCGAGCGACTGGACCATCCGCCGGTGCGCGGTGGCGACCGCCTCGGCCGCCCCGGCGACGGCGGTGGAGCGGGCATCGGCGGTGGTGCTCACGGGCGACTCCTCGGCGCGATCGGGGTGCCGAGCGCCGCACCCC
>JBJTBO010000312.1:0-3389 GCA_046091445.1 Planctomycetaceae bacterium
CCGATGGACGATCCGCACGGGCACGGGAGCGAGACGCAGCCTCCATCCGGCCGCCGCGACGAGCTGGGCGAGCACGTAGTCGTCGGCGCCGACGTCCCGCACGCCGGCGAACCCGCCGATCGCGTCGAGGGCCTCACGCCGGAGCCACTGCCCCTTGCCGTTCACGACGGGTTGGCGTGCGAAGAGGGCCGCGGCGATCGAGAGGAAGCCGGCGATCTCCGTGTAGTGCAGGGTCTCGACGGCGGCTGGCAGCGACTCCTCCCCGACACCGACCACGGCCTGGTAGACCATCCCGACGCGAGGATCGCTGAAGCCGGCGAGCACGCGCCCGACGTCGTCGGGCGCGATGCGCACGTTGCTGTCGGAGAGCAGGATCAGATCGTGCCGCGCGTGAGGCAGGAGCGATTCGAGCACGCCGACCTTCGGGCTCGCCGCCGTGGGGTCGCGGCCCACCACGATCGCCACGTCGCGGCCGGGATACCGGCGGGCGAGGCGCCTCACGAGCGCGAGCGCCGGATCGCCCGGGTCGGCCGCGCCGAAGACGAGCTGGACGGGCTCGTGCTCGAGCTCGAAGAACGATGCGAGGTTCCGCTCCAGATCCTCGTCGAGTCCGCAGAGCGGCTTGAGGATCGACACGGCGCCCGGTGCCGTGGCGGGACGGCGGCGGTGCCACGCCCACCAGCCGACGACGATCAGCCAGGCGACGACGTAGAGTCCGATACCGGCCGAGACGATCACGAGCAGGAGCGTGGCAGCGGTGGACACGACGGTCTCCTCGGTCGGCCGCGATCCCCTCTGCCAAGGGGTCGCCGGGCGGCGGGAGGGTAGCGGCGGCGCTCCGCCGGCTCAATGTCAGACGGGTCACCCGTTCGTGTCGGGAGCGCGCGGAACGCCTGAGAGGTAGACTTCACCTCCGGAGGAAACTCACCCATGCCAGCCACGAAGGGCTCCGCCGACGTCCCCCTGTCGCCGATCTACCAGGGGCCGCTTCCCTACGTCACCGCCGTCGAGCGCGTGCCGGTCACCGTGTACGAGCAGCCCGGGGACGCCAGCCGCGCCGTGGCCCGGGAGATCGCCGACCTCGTCACGTCGCGGGCCGCCTCCGGCAAGCCGACGGTCCTCGGCCTGGCCACCGGCAGCACGCCCGTGGGGGTCTACGACGAGCTCATCCGCCTGCACCGCGAGGAGGGTGTGTCGTTCCGCTCCGTCGTGACGTTCAATCTCGACGAGTACTGGCCGATGCGTCCCGACGCGCTCCAGAGCTATCACCGCTTCATGCGGGAGCACCTCTTCGACCACCTCGACGTCCCGGCGGACTCGATCCACATTCCCGACGGGACGCTCGCGCGTGCCGACGTGCCGGCGGCCTGCGTCCGCTACGAGGAGAAGATCCGTGAGGCGGGTGGGATCGACCTGCAGCTGCTCGGCATCGGTCGCACCGGCCACATCGGCTTCAACGAGCCGGGCAGCTCGGTCGACAGCCGCACGCGACTCATCACGCTCGACAGCGTGACCCGCTCCGACGCGGCGAGCGACTTCTTCGGCGAGTGGAACGTCCCTCGTCAGGCGATCACGATGGGTGTCGGTTCCATCCTCTCGGCACGCCGCGTCGTGCTGCTCGCGTTCGGCGAGCACAAGGCCCCGATCGTCCGCAGGGCGGTCGAGGAGCCGCCCACGAGCACCGTCTCCGCCAGCGCGCTCCAGCAGCACGCCGACGCCCGCTTCGTGCTCGATCGGGCCGCGGCCGCCCGCCTCACGCGGTTCGAGTCGCCCTGGGTGCTCGGGCCGCTCGACGCGGTGGGGCTCGAGTGGTCGGCGGCCCTCGCGCGCAAGGCGGTGATCTGGCTGGCGCTCACGCTCGGCAAGCCGATCCTCAAGCTCACCGACGAGGACTACAACGAGCACGGTCTGCAGGACCTGCTCTCGAAGCGCGGGCGGGCCTATGACCTCAACATCGAGGTCTTCCGTGCGATGCAGGACACGATCACGGGCTGGCCCGGCGGCAAGCGGGGCGAGCCTCGCCGGGTGCGCGGCGTCGCGCCCGCGGATGCGTCGGGTCGGGCCGCCGAGTTTCCCAAGCGGGTCGTCGTCTTCAGCCCCCACCCCGACGACGACGTGATCAGCATGGGCGGCACCTTCATCCGCCTCTGCGAGCAGGGGCACGAGGTGCACGTCGCGTACCAGACGAGCGGCAACATCGCCGTGTGGGACGAGTCGGCCGACCGTCACATCGACTTCGTCGAGGAGTTCTGCCGCACCTTCGACGTCGGCACGATCGTGTCCCCCGGGGAGCGGTCGCCGGGCGAGATCGCCGATCGCATCCGCTCCTTCCTGCGGACGAAGGGCGCGGGCACCGTCGACATTCCGGAACTGCAGGCCGTCAAGGGCCTCATCCGGCGGACGGAGGCCCGGGCCGCGGCCCGCTATTCCGGCGTGCAGGCGGATCACATCCACTTTCTCGACCTGCCCTTTTACGAGACGGGTCGCGTGCGGAAGAAGCCGATCGGTCCCGACGACGTGGCGCTCACGGTGGCCCTGCTCGAGGCCGTGCGTCCGCACCAGGTCTATGCGGCGGGTGATCTCTCGGATCCGCACGGGACGCACCGCGTCTGTCTGGAGGCCGTGCTGGCGGCGCTGCGTGCCCTGGCCGACCGCGACTGCACGCGGGCGTGCGAGGTGTGGCTCTACCGCGGCGCCTGGCAGGAATGGGAGCCCCATGAAATCGACATGGCGGTGCCGCTGGCACCCGACGAGGTGCTGCGGAAGCGGATGGCGATCTTCAAGCACGAGAGCCAGAAGGACCGCGCCCTCTTCCCGGGTCCGACGGACCCGCGGGAGTTTTGGCAGCGGGCCGAGGACCGCAACCGGGACACCGCCCGGCTCTACGACCGCCTCGGTCTGCCCGAGTACGAGGCGATCGAGGGATTCGTGCTCCTCCCCGACGCCACGCGGGCCGGCGTGGGTCACTGATCGGCCCAGCTGATTGGCCCAACTGATTGGCCCAGTGGAGGCGGGCCGCGGCGCAGGACCGGTGGCGGTCTGCCGGCGTCGGTCACCAGCGTCGGTCGGCGAGTCCGAGTTTCGCCCGCCGTTCCTGCATCACGCGTCGATACTCGGTGCGCATCGCGCGCTGTTCCGGCGTGGTGCGGTCGATCGAGGCCTTGTATCGCTGATTGCGGTCCTCCTCGGTGCGCCCCGTCCCTGCGACGGCGGGCGGGCCTCCGCGCGGTCCGCCACCGCCCGGCGGGCCACCGCCGGGTGGACCCGCGGGGAATCCGCCGGGAGGACCGCCGCGGGGCGGACCACCGCCTGGGCCCCGGCTCGCGGCGCGTGACTTGCGTCGCTCGTCCTCGGCGCGGTTGCGGCGCTCGAGGTCCGCGTCCCGCGCC
>JBJTBO010000313.1:0-3151 GCA_046091445.1 Planctomycetaceae bacterium
GGCCGCATGCGGGAGACGTCGACTCCGGCACTCGTGCCATCGCGTCGCGAGCGCCGCGGCACCACCCGCTCGCGCCGACCGCCGCGCGACAGCCGACTTCCCCCCGACACGACGTGTCGCGCGTCGGTGCCGCTCACGACGAGCGGTACCACGGCGGCCACGCCACCGGGAGCGGAGTCATCGCTGAATCGTGCGAGCGCGGCATCCGCCCAGCCGTGCGTCGCGCGCCACCCGGCGGCCAGGACGTGGACCACGCGGCCGCGACTCGCCGCGATGCCGAGGTTCGCACACGAGGCGAATCCGGCGAGCGCAGGAGCGGCGACGCAGCGGACCTCCTCGGAGATGTTCCAGGGGTCGTCGTAGCGGCAAGCGATCGGCACGACGATCTCGCAGTCGTCCGGCCGGTTCTCGAGGACGCTGACGAGCGTCTCCTCGAGCGCGGCGGTGTCGTCCACGGTCGGCACCACGATGGAGAGTGCCGGACCGTCACTGCGCGATGTCATCGCCCCCCTGCCCTCTTGCACCTGCACGCCCCCCGTTGACGAGGTCGCACGAGCGACCCCGCCGTCCCCCGAATTCGACCGAGACGCCTCAGGCGGCGGCGCGGTGCGGCAGGAGTTCCGTGAAGAGATTCACGGTGTGCAGCATTTCGCCATCGGCGTCGTAGAACTGCAGAACGCCGACGTCGATGAGCCACATGGCGAACATTTCGGCCACCCGGTAGCAGCGGGCGACGCACCGCCCGCGATCGATGCGGATGTTTTCCTGGACGTCGGCCACGTCCGCCTCATCGGCACCGAGGTGCAGGAAGTGACGGGCGACCAGGCCGCGGACGTCGGCGGCGTTCATGTGCAGGCGCATCGGGCAACCTCCTGTTGCTGACTGACGAACGACATCCTGTCGAACGGGCTGGGGACCGTACCCGGGGGCGTCCGCCGACGAAAGAGGATTTCGTCCCGGTCGCACCAGAGGCGTCCGCTGCACGCGGCCCGTGTCCACGAGGGAGCATCGGCGGCGGGGCCGGCACACGATCACCTCGGCGAGCGGCGTCTCCCCAACCCACCGCTTCGCGCAGGTCCGCCCAGATTGCCAGCGCCGTGGCGTCGGGCCGGCCCACGACGTCACCCGAGCCGACCGACCCACGCCGGATCGGAGTATCGCTCCGTGACGAGTCGGGAGACGACGGCTTTCGGCCACTCCTGACGCACCGCGGTCGCCCCGAAGGCGCGCCGTACAGCCGCCTCGATCGCCGGGCGACCGAGGCCCAGATTGGCGAGGAACGCGTGGTGGGGACGACCACCGCGATACTCGGGCTCACGGGGTGGGTGCCGGAGGAGTCGCTCCACGAGCGTGAGGTCGAAGCGATCGAGCATCGTGCCGTGATACAGGCACGCGCGACGCCGCACCCGCAGGGCGTTGCCCGAGACCTTGCGCTCCTCGCCACCGGCGCACACCGCAAGGTCACTGGTGCCGCGGCGCACCACCTGTGGTCCGGCGGCGCGCAGGGCGGCGGCGAGTGGATCGAGCACCCTCGCATGGATCGCATCGATCGCCGGCAGCGTCGCTTCGGCCGGCCAGACGAGCGACCACATCAGGCATCCCGGGCCGATCACCACCGACAGCCCACCGCTCGGCCGCCGATGCACCGTCGCCCCCGCCTGAGTGCACGCATCGAGGTCCACCTCCTCGGACAGACGACTCGACGCACCGACCACGACCGCGGGAGCCTCCGACATCCACACGCGGGCGATCGGGCCGCGAAGCATGCCCTCGTGGGCGGCCTCGAGCAGTGCCTCGTCCAGCGCGAGGTTCTCACCCACGCCCGCGAGACAAACGTCGAGCCACTCGACGGGCTCGCATCCACGACCGACCGGCCCGACCGGCCCCGGCGACCATGATGGCTCATCCATGCCTTGATCCTCGATCGCCGGCACGAGACCACCTTGGGCGGTCAAACCCGGGTCCGGTGCTACACTTCGAGCGGCTCATGGTGCCGGGCACGAACGCGCCGGCACGTGGCCGTCCGAGCCTCCCGATCGCATTCGCACGCACGATGTCGCACATTCCGCCCCCGACAGATGCTCCGCGGCGTGGCGCTCCGAACGCCGGCCCCGACGTGCTTCCGCCGGTGGAGCCGCCCAGCGCCGCCTTCCTCGTGCAGCTCTTCGTCGTCCCGGCGATCATCGTTTCCATCATCGTCTTCGTCTGGCTCGCCTTCCACTGGCTCGCCCAACTCGGCAACGACCCCGAGGCCTACGTCCGCACCCTGCGTCGCGCGAACGAAGGCCGCTGGCAGGCCGCGTTGAACCTGGCGAACGACCTGCGTGGTCCGGGGGGCGGTACGCTCAAAAACGACACGCGCCTGGCCGGTGAACTGGCCTCGATCCTGCGCGACGAGGTGGGCAGCGGCCGACCCCGCGGGGGCGGTCATACCGGCGAGCAATCGCGCACGCTGTGCGGGTACCTCTGCCGGGCCCTCGGCGAATTCGCGTTGCCCGAAGCGGCGGACCCACTGATCGAGCGCGCCCGGGACGGCGACGACCCGCAGACCGCGCGCACCGCGGTCGAGGCCCTCGCGGTCCTCTCGGCAAACCTCGCGGCGGCGGACCGGGCGTTCGACGACCCCGCGGCCGTCCGTTCCGCGGTCCTGCAGGCCGCCGCTGCCGACGACCCGGGCCTGCGAGCCGCGGCGGCGTACACGCTGGGGGTGCTCGGTGGAGACGCCGCGCTCGAGCGACTCGAGGAACTGCTCGAGGACGCCGCCGAGGACGTGCGGTTCAACGCCGCAGTGGGCCTCGCGCGACAGGGGAGCGATGCCTCGTGGGACACGCTCTCCGAGATGCTCGCCCTGCCCGATCCGCCCGCACCCAAGGGAGACGAAGCAGCCCAGGCGACGCGTTATCGCCGCGTGCTCATCGTGGTGAACGCGCTCAAGGCCATCGGCCTGCTGATGGATGAGTCGGCGCAGGCTCCGCCGGACGGGGTCGCCGCGCTCGTCGCGTCGCTCGGCCAGGATCCCGTCGGTGACGTCAGGGCCGCGGCGAACGCCGTCGCCGGCAAGATCTCGCGTCTGTCGTCGCGTTCCACGCCGACGGGCGGATTAAGCACGGCTTGCACGGGTGGAGTGACGACCCGGCATACCAAAGCGGGT
>JBJTBO010000314.1:0-3090 GCA_046091445.1 Planctomycetaceae bacterium
CCGCGTGAAGTCAGATCCTCACCCACCTCGGCGAACCGCTCGAGCCGCCGACGCTCGCCCCGGCTCGAGGCCCACTCACCGACTGGGGCGAGCTCATCCAGGCGCATGACGATCGCGACGTCTTTCAAGCCTCGCCCGACGAGCTGCCCGTGATCGACATTCACAGCCTTTGACCGGTGCCGGACCCGGGGCACCGAAGCCCCGGGAACGGCCGACGAAGACACGGTCTGCGCCGAGGCGAGAAAATCGCCATCGCAGCAGGGCGTGAGCGGCGTTTCGGCGTTCCGGCGTTCCGGGGACCCCGCTCCGGACGCCCGGGCCGCTCCTCCCGAGGCTCCCGAGTCGCTCATCGGCCGGAAGACCGTTGAGGAAGTGCCATTGACCAGGCTACCCTTGCTCCCCATCGTGCAGCGAGAACTCGAGGCTCACCGGTTCGCTCGTGGGCAAAGCAGGTTCACCACGCCAGCCGATTCGATGCGCCACCGAGTCGCCTCGAACCGGGATACTGTCCTGCCAGTCGAAGCCGGGCAACGCTTTTCCCTTCCGATCCACCAGTCGGACTTTCAACTCTCCACGCACGATCGCGTTCACCGTCAGTCCCTCGCCGGGCAGCGCCGCCAACGGCGTCTTGAGGAGCCCCGCCTCCGGCCCGGCGTCGTGCGACACGAAGCCGTCTTTCCGCAGAAAGCCCACCCCGATCGAGCGGTTGGTGAACGTCTTGTGGCCGACGGCGTAGCCGGTGATGAAGGCGTTTTCCTTGTCGCCCCTTCGCATTTTGGTTGGTTTGGTCGAACCACGCCAGTTTGTACCGCATAGCCGGATCGGCGCAGCCCGGGCCGTCATCGACGAGGAAGAGACCAAATTGGCGATGCGGCGCGTCGATCGCGTTGTTGGGGTGCTTTCCCGGCATGGACACGAGTCCGAGGTCTTGCCGATACCGGTTGAGAACGTGCTATTGGCCGGGCTTGTCACCGTCGCCATTCCGCCTGGCAGGAACTAGACTTGGGGCATGGACACGATGCTTGAAATCGCCAAACGAGTGGATGACTTCATGATGGAACGGTCGCCGGTCCACGACACGATGCAAAGGCTGGCCCGGACGTTGGGAGACCTGGGGATTCCGTTCGCGATCGCCGGAGCCATGGCCGCCAATGCGCATGGCCACCGAAGAACGACGGCCGACGTCGATGTCTTGCTGCGACGAGAGGACCTTGTTCGCTTCAAAGACCGATGGATCGGTCACGGATGGCTGGATCTGTTCGAAGGATCAAAGGGTTTTCGAGACACGTTGAACGGCGTCAAGGTCGATGTGCTGATCGTGGGTGATTACCCGGGCGATGGCAGGCCCAAGCCGGTGTCGTTCCCAGCCCCGGAAGCGGTGCGGGAGGTTCATGACCAGAGTGTGCCCTACGTCAATTTGGTGTCGTTGCTCGAGCTGAAGATCGCCAGTGGAATGACGGCCGCCCATCGACTGCAGGATCTGGCGGATGCAATCCAGTTGATTCGCGTAAACTCGCTGCCCCAGAGCTACGCAGGACGGCTCAATCCGTTCGTCCGGGCCAGGTTTGAGGAACTTTGGCACGCCGCGCAAGTCTCGGACGACTATTGAAAAAAGCTGCGAGTCACCGCATCCGGGCTGATAAGCCCGTGGCGCGGTTCCGAGGAAATGCGGGTGGCCGCATGGTGGTGGCGAGCGGATTCCCTTTGCTTGCGCAGCGGGCTTCTCGGGCAGCGGCAGCGGGCGCTTCCGTGCTGAGAAGCCCGTGGCGCGGTTCCGAGGGAATGCGGGTGGCCGCTCGGTGATGAAACAAGTATTCCCGCGCGTGTGCCATGGGCACGGCGGTAGTCAGGCAACCTGATTGTCGATCCGCCTCAGCGCAGCGTTCGTTCTTGACACCATTCGGAGACGCATCATGACATGTAGTTCCTTCTGCGGGGCGATTTTCTTCGTCCTCGTGGCATGCCTCGCGATCGGCAATGCTCCGCTGCCTGCCGGGAGCGAGCGGGAATGGCTCGTCTACGATCCCGCCCGCAGCGGCTCGCCGGAGCGCGACGAGGCGGGGGATCCGACGGGCGATCATCACCAGCTCTACACGAGTGGCGTCCAGCCCTACCCCCGATCGCCGGGGCTGCTCGTCAGCCTGCCCGAGCGATATTCCGACCGCGGCTGGACGCGATCCACCGAGCGGCTGCCCGATCGCGACGTTCGCAGGGCCCGCGCCGACAAGGGCATCGCCGGCGGCCGCCCGACCCGGTGGGGCACGGTCATCACCGACGTGCTCTTCATGGCGAGCCACGACGGCCGGCGGTTTTTCGTCTGGCCGGAGGCCTTCGTGCGACCGGGCATCCAGCGGCCCGGCACCTGGCACTACGGCGGCGCCTGGCCCGCGCTCGGCTTCGCCGAAACGGCCTCGCCCTTTCCCGGCGGGCCGCCGGAACTTTCGATCTACGTGCAGGAGGGGTACGGCCCGCAGACCTTCGAGAGCAAGCGGGGCGCGGTTCGCCGCCACACGCTCAGGCTTGACGGCTTCGCATCGGTGCATGCGCCGCTCACCGGCGGCAGGCTCGTGACGAAGCCGTTTGTGTTCAAGGGCGACACGCTCGCGATCAATTTCTCCACCTCCGGTGGCGGCCGGATCCGAATCGCCCTCACCGACGCGGCCGACACGCCGCTCGAGGGCCGGTCGCTCGACGATTGCGATCTCGTCTACGGCGACGAACACGACCGCGTCGTCTCATGGGGGAGCGAGGAGTCGCTCGCCACCCTCGCGGGAAAGCCGGTGCGGCTCGTCGTGGAACTCAAGGACACCGACCTCTACGCCATCCGGTTCGAATGACCATAAAAATGGTAAACTCTCACTCGCGTCCGGCACGCCCTCTGCCTTGCCGGGAAGCCCGCTGCGCGAGCAAAGGGAATACGCGAGCCATCACCCTGCAGCCACCCGCATGCCCTCGGCTCGCGATACGCGCTTCGGTTCAGCGCTCAACCACCACGTGCATCTCCACGCATGCGTGACCGACGGTGTCTTCGTGCCGCCCGCCGACGGCACACCGTGCGACGCCACGCCAGCGTTCCTGCCGGCCCGGCCG
>JBJTBO010000315.1:0-4072 GCA_046091445.1 Planctomycetaceae bacterium
GCTCGTGGCCGGCAGCCGGCTGACCAGCGGGCGCGGAACTCGCTCGGATCGCGGCCACCTCCTCGGTGATGTCGATGCCGACGGGACACCAGGTGATGCAGCGACCGCAGCCGGTGCAGCCTGAGGTGCCGAACTGGTCGATCCAGCCGGCAAGCTTGTGCGTGAGCCACTGGCGATACCGCGACGCGGTCGTCGGCCGCGCGTTGCCGCCGTGCATGCGACCGTGATCGATCTCGAAGCAGCTCGCCCAGCGGCGGTCCCGATCGACGTGGTCGCCCGACAGGTCGGCCACCTCCCCCACGGAGTGGCAGAAGCAGGTGGGGCAGACGAGCGTGCCGTTCGTGCAGGAGAGGCAGCGCGTGGCCACCTCGTCCCAGCGCGGGTGGGCGAGGCTGTCGAAGAGCAGGTCACGGATGCCTGCGGTGTCGAGTGAACGCGGACGTGGCTGGCCCGGCTCGACCGACCGGGCGTGCATCCGTGATTCGAGATCCCGCGGCACGCGGCGGGTCGCGGCGATCGCCTCGTCGTCGAGTGCCCCGACGGTGGTGCGCCGCGCGACCTCCGCGAGAAGCCCCGCACCGCGCGCGGAACCGACCTCGACGGCGAACGCGTCGGACGGGTCGCCCGAGGCATCGCCGACGGGGTCCGTGAGTGCCAGATCGAACGAGTGGGTGACGGCCGGCCCGCACTGCATCGAATGGCAGAAGCAGGTCGCGGCGGCACGCCGGCAGTTGACGGCGACGACGACGAGGCGATCTCGCCGCGCGGCGTACGCCGGGTCGGTGGAGTCCTCGCGGATGAAGATCGCGTCCTGCACCGCGAGCGACTGAAGGTCACAGGCACGGGCCCCGATCACGGCCAGCGGCGGCTCGTCGCGAGGGATGGCCTGCTCCTGCCACGAGCCGGCGACACGGACCCAGCGCTGGAGCGTGTCGCGGGGCGGAAAGAGGAAGTTTTTCAGCGAATGAGGGCCGACGACGTGGTCGAACGGGCCGGCACCCGGATCGCGCCGCAGCCGGTAGGTGCCACCATCCTGCTCGTCGAGCCAGCCGTGGGGGAGGTCGTCCGCGTGCGCGAGGTCGCGAAGCACGATCGCCCCATCGGCCACCGGCGGCCCGACCACGCGATGCCCCGCCTCGACGAGGACGTCGATGAGATGCTGCAGGTCGCGGCGTGCGAGGTGGTGCCACGAGCCGGGCTGATGCCCCGCGGCGGCGTGCGCACCGTCGGTCATCGGGCCGGCTCCGGAAGGGAGACGGGTGGGCCGGCAGCGTGCCGACGGCCTCGGCAGTTTAGCAGGCTGTGAAACACGTCTGCCCGAGCAGGATGCGAGGAGTGCCGACCGGGGAAACCCTCGGCGTTTCCACCGGTCGGCCACGTGGGCAAAGGGCACGGAAGGCTTTGGCCACGGACAGCCAGGCGGAGCCGACGTGACCGGTGCTATCCTCCTCGCGTCCCGTCCCCCGACGGGTGGTGTTTCGTGTCAGTCTCACCCGCGGCGTGCGGCCATCCATGAAGATCGTGATCCTCGACGGTCTGACGACCAATCCCGGTGACTCCTCCTGGGCCCCGCTCGAGGCGCTCGGCGAGCTCGCGGTGTACGACCGCACGGCCGCCGACGAGCTCGTGCCCCGGGCTGAGGCTGCCGACGTGCTCTTCACGAACAAGCAGCGCGTGACCCGGGCGGACATGGCGGCGCTGCCCCGACTCCGCTACATCGGCGTGCTCGCCACGGGCTTCAACGTCGTCGACGTGGACGCGGCCCGCGAGCGGGGCATCCCGGTCTGCAACGTGCCGGAGTACTCCACGCCCAACGTCGTGCAGGCGACCTTCGCGCTCCTGCTTGAACTCACCAACCGCGTGGGGCACCGTGCCGCGGCTGTGCGGGCCGGTCGCTGGGCCGCCTGTCCCGACTTCTGCTACTGGGATGGGGACCTCGTCGAGCTGGCCGGTCGGACGCTCGGGATCGTGGGGTACGGCCGGCTCGGCCGCGGGGTCGCCGCCGTGGGCCGGGCGTTCGGCATGCGCGTGCTCGCGCACCGGCGCACGCCGGGCGACGAGCCCGAATGCGTCGGGCTCGAGCGCCTCCTGCGCGAGAGCGACGTGGTGAGCCTGCACTGCCCGCTCACGCCGGAGACGCAGGGCCTCATCGACGCGGGACGGATCGCGCTCATGAAGCCGACCGCCTTCCTCGTGAACACGTCGCGCGGCGCGCTCGTCGTCGAGGCCGATCTCGCAGCGGCGCTCGAGGCCGGCCGCCTCGCCGGCGCGGGGCTCGACGTGCTCTCGGTGGAGCCGCCACCCGCGACGAACCCGCTGCTTCACGCCCGCAACTGCATCGTCACGCCGCATGTCGCCTGGGCCACGCGCGACGCACGCGCGCGGCTGATCGAGGCGTCCGCGGCGAACCTGCGCGCGTTCCTCGCAGGCACGCCCCGCCACGTCGTGAATGGCTGAGTCGCCGGTCGGTCGGACCGACGCGGGCCCCGTGGGGGCGTCGTGATTCGGCCGCGTCGGGTGTGGGTCGGGGCTGCCCGCACCCCGTCGCCGGACGTTCGCTGCGGGCATCCATGCCCGTCGCTCACTCGACCCCTCCGGCGCTTCGCCCTCCGGGCTGCGCTGGGCGGCGTACGCCGGCTCGCGGGGTGCGGGCAGCCCCTCCCGGGACCTGGTGCGCGCGATCGTTCGCGCCGCTGTCATGTGATCTGGCGAGCTCGGATCAGTCGCCCGCGTCGGCCCGCTCGCGGGGCTCGGTGCCGGTGAGTCCGCGACGGATGCACGTGACGGTCAGTGCGCCCCGCACCGGCACCTCCTGCTGGCCGGCCACGATCGATGCCGACAGCGTCAGCACGGTCCGGTCGTCGGGCTCCGCGAGTCTGCCCTGCTGCAGGAGCCGGTCCAGCCAGGGTTTCACGGCGCCGCGCACCGTCTTGTCGGTGGCCGGCCGCGAGGTGTCGCCGACGAGGTTGCGGAGGTCGCCGCCGGCGACGAGGTAGCGGTGACCGCGTCCGTCGAAGAAGGGATCGGCGAAGGAGAACGTCGCCGCCGTCTCGCCCGAGGCCGTGTCGCGGAGCACCATCGACAGGGAGGCCTTCGGTGGCGGAATGAAGGATCTCGGCACGCGGATCGCGATCGCATCGCAGTCGGTCGCGAAGAACTCGTCCACCCTCGCCTGGATCGCCGTCGACCCGGTCACCTTCACCGCGACGAACGTCAGTTCCATGGCACACGCCGACTCGAATGCCGGCGTGGTGTCGCGCGCGTGGTCCCCACCGGTCATGACGGGCACGAGCAGATGCCCGCTCACGCCGTAGGGTGTGGCCACGTGGATGTCCACCGACGCGCGGCGGTTGCACGTCACCTCGCAGGCGGCTCGAGCGTGCCCGGGGAAGGACGCAGACGGGTCCGCCGGCGGCAGGAGGAGCGAACGCGCCTCCGCGAGGGGCGACTCGTCGGCCCGCGCGGCGGTGGCTGGCTCCGGCAGCGGCTCGGCGGTCGAGGCGAGCCGCAGGGACGCCGGGGCGGGACGCGATGCGGCGTCGAGATCGCACGGCGTGGCGTCGTCGAGCGGCGCGACGCCGGGCGGGACGGTCACTTCCATCACGTCGCGGCTGAGGAGGCGAAACGCGGCGGGGCGGCCGCCGGCGATGACGCGCGTGTCATGCACGGAGAATCCCCTGCCCACGAGAAACAGCGTGGTCGGCGACGCGGGATCGATGCCGGGCGAGCCGAACCACCCCATGAGCTCGGGGGCGAGGTCGCTGATGCCGGTGGCGAAGAGCTCGAAGCCGCCCGCGGTGTTCTCGTGCGGCACGTGCGCCACGCGCGACTGGAGCGGCCGGCGGCGTTCGAGCTGGTCCACCTGCCGGAGGAAGAGCGCCGCCTGTTCGTCGCCGCCGTGGCAGGCGCGGCGCACGACCTCCTCCTGGGTGTGCCGCATCGCCTGCACCGCACGCGCGTGCTCGAGCATCTTCCGCAGCGTCGGGTCGGCGGCCCGCGGATGGGCCAGGGCGAAGAAACGCGAGGTCGAGTCGAAGCGGACGTAGGGCACGTAGGACGGCATCACGACGAG
>JBJTBO010000316.1:0-12353 GCA_046091445.1 Planctomycetaceae bacterium
CTCGGGCACCGAGGCTCTGGACGTCCCGCTGACGATCATCGGCGACGTGATCGAGGGATGCGGACTGTTTGTTCGGGAGCAGGACGGTGCGCTCGCTCCGCTGGTGCCGCGTGGTTTTCTTCACGCACTCGAGGGGTGAGCCCCAGGCATGCGCTCCCCCGCCCCGCGCGTCGTGCAGGTGACCGTCGCCGACGAGGCGGACCTCGCGCGGCTGGCAGGGTCCGTCGCCGCACTGCTGCCGCCACGCGCCTTCGTCGCGCTGCACGGCGATCTCGGCGCCGGCAAGACGACGTTCGTCAAGGCTGTGGCCGCCGCACTCGGCGTCGATCCGACGGAGGTCGTCAGTCCCACCTTCGGCCTGATCCACGAGCACGTCGGTCCGCATGGGCTGCTCGTGCACGGCGACATGTACCGGCTCTCCGCAGCGGCCGACCTGACGGAAACAGGCTGGCACGACGCGGTGGCCGCGGCCGCCTGCGTGTTTCTCGAGTGGCCGGAGCGCGTCGCCGCCGCCCTGCCGGATGAGCGGATCGACGTCACGATCACGATCGACGGACCGACCGCCCGCACGTTCGCATTCGTCGGTCACGGCGCGAGCGCCGCCCGGGTCGTGGACGCGCTGGGCGGGCCCGACGCCCGGTGATCTCGGGTCGAGGCTCAGCCGCGTCGACGCGTGAGCATGAACTCGTTTCCCTCGGTGTCGATGCACATCGCCAGGTGCGGCGGTTCGCCGTTCTCGGGTCGGGGCTCGTGGGTGAGACCGCCTCCGGCCGCCTCCACCTCGCGGGCGCCCGCGACGACATCGGCCACCTGAAAACTCAGGCCGGTCCAGGTCCGCCTCCCCTCGCCGCCCGAATGGATGCCGATCACGGCCCCGGCGATTTCGACCTCGGTGATCGCCGGATTCCGACGGCCGACGTGGCCGCCGAACAGATCGCAGTAGAAGCGCACGGCGCGATCGGTGTCGGCGGCCCAGATCACGTACTTGAGTCGTTCGACGAGCATGGTCGTCTCCAGGCCGGACGCCGGCAGAGGGCACTGCGGCGACGGTCGCACCCGCACCGCGTCCGCACTTTGCTACCATACCATCGCCATGCGTGTGGAAGCTTCGCGGTCGCTGTTGTGTGTGATCGACGTGCAGGAGCGTCTGCTCGCGGCCATGCCCGCCGCCGAGGCCGTCGTCTCCCGCTGCCGGCGACTGGCGTCTGCGGCGAAGCTCCTCGGCGTGCCGTCCGTGCTCACCGAGCAGTACCCACGGGGCCTCGGCCGGACCCCGCGCGAACTCGCCGACGATCTGCCCGCGGCGATCGAGAAGATGACGTTCAGTTGCGCCGGATCGGCCGCGTTCATGCAGGCCATCGACGGGCGTGGCCCCGTCGCGGTGCTCGCCGGGATTGAAACGCACGTCTGTGTCGCGCAGACGGCCCTCGACCTGCTGGGCCACGGTCTCGGCGTGGCGGTGTGCGTCGATGCCGTCACGTCCCGCCATGGCGTCGATCACGAGACGGCGCTGCGTCGGCTCGAGGCCGCCGGCGCGGTGCTCGTCACCTCCGAGGCCGTGCTCTTCGAATGGTGCCGCACGGCGGAGCACCCTCGGTTTCAGGACGTCCGACGTCTCGTGGTGGACCGTCCGCCCGCCGCTACGGGGGGCTCGTGAGATCGGTCCGTTCGGCACGGCCGTCCGCGGTGGCCAGCGCCCTGCGGCGCCCCACCTTCACCGCGATGCTCGGCTCGCCGTCCGCCTCGTGCCCCGGCGCCGACCCGAAATGAATGACGCGGCCGGACGCGTCGACGAACTCCCAGCCGCGTGGTGCGCCGTCCTCCGTCGGCCGCAGGTCGCGCAGCCCCAGGTCCCGCCACTCCGGCCCCACCGCGGCCGCCACCGCCGCGGCCTCGTGCACGAGCGCGTCGCCCCAGCGTGACCCGGCGACCCCGACGGGGCTCGAGCGGATGCCCGAGATCCGCGGATAGGCGGCCGCCGACTCGGCCGTGAAGTCCTCGCTCGGCAGCACGACCCCCTCCGCGTCGATCGCCAGAAGGCCTCCCGGCACGGCGACCATCCCCACCGGTTCACGACAGCGCACCTCCACCTCCGCGGCGGCTGGGTGTCGCAGCGTGACGGCCACCACGTCGCGGATCCACGGGTGCATGCCGAAGGCGCGTTCGATTCGTCCGGCGAGCTCCGGGTCGTCGAGGGGCAGGCCGCCGTCGAGGCTCGCGTCGTGAAGCACCACGTCCTTCAAATCGCCCCGCACCCATGGGGCGAGCCCCTTCACCGAGACCGCCTCGGGCAGGAGCACCGCGTTCGGGTCCGACCGCACGTCCGCCGCGAACCGCTCCCACAGGGCCCAGCCGCCCAGGGCCGCCGCGCCCAGGACGACGAGCGTGCCCAGCCCGGCGCGTCGCGCCGCAATGAACGCACGCACGCCCGTCACCGGCTCATCCGCCTCCGGGCGGCCTCGCTGCGTCACGTCACCAGACCTCGATCTGCGGCGACAGCTCGACACCGAGCCGATCCCGCACCGCGGCCCGGACCTGCTCGACGAGGGCTCGGATGTCGTCGCTCGAGCAGTGCGGGCCCGCGACGACGTAGTTGGCATGCGGACCATAGACCGCCGCGCCGCCGACCCGCAGGTCGCGGGCGCCCGCCTGGACGACGAGCGACTCGGCGGTGGTGCCGAGCGGGTCCTTGAACATCATCGCCACGGTTCGCGTGCCGCCGGGCTGCTCGGCCCGCCCGACGATCCACTGGCGCTGCATCCGCTTGGTGAGCAGTTCGGCCCCCTCCTCCTCGAGGTCCAGGCGACAGCCGAGCACGATGCAGTCATCGAGGTTGCTCCACCGTGCCTGGAAGGCGACGTCCGGCGGGGATCGCCGCTCGACGGTGCCGTCGCCCAGCATGACCGTGACCTCGCGCACCCGCTGGCCGATGTCGCCTCCGCGGCCGCCGGCGTTTCCGACCAGCGCACCACCGACCGTCCCAGGCACGTCGACGAGCGTCTCGAGGCCGGCGAGCCCGGCCTGCACCGCAGCCGACACCACGTGCACGAGCTTGGCGCCGGCCCCGGCGACGATGCTCGGCCGGCGCACGTCGATGCCACAGAATGCCGGTGCCGAGAGCCTCACGATCATGCCGGCGAATCCGGCGGTGGGCACGAGCACGTTCGAGCCGCCGCCGAGGATCCGCAGCGGTACCGCCTCCGCCTGACAGCGGCTCACGATCCGGGCCAACGCGTCGGCATCCACCGGCTCACAGAAGAAGGTGGCGTCTCCACCGACACCCAGCCAGGTGTGATGCGACAGTGGCTCGGCCCGCGAAACGGCCACGCCCAGGTCGTCGAACGGCGTTTGATCGCTCGCCGCAGCCGTCCGGCGCGGCGTCCGCCCGCTCTGCTTCATCGGTCGTGCTTCCAGTCGCGCTCGGGCTCGTGCAGTCCGTCACAGGATCGCGCGATCCTGGGCCGCACGACCACCGGGATTGTGCCGGAGCGGGGCCGCGCCCGTCCATTCCGCCGCCGAGCGATTCACGCGGCGTGCCGCCACGCATCGGCGAGGCCCGGGTCATGGGCCAGCCGCAGCCAGCCGTCGATCAGAGCCGCCAGCGGCACCCCCCGGTGGTCCGGGCCCCGGCCCCCCGCGGGACCGTCGAGCACCAGCACGCAGTCCCGGCTCCCGAGGCTCGACATGAGCCGGTCGATGCGTGCGTAGGCGGCCAGGGCGGTGGCATCGCAGTCCTCGTCCACCATGCTCGGCGGGGCCACGAGACATTCGTCACACCACCGCGAGACCCGCCGCTCGAGTCCGCCCCGCCCCGCGACGGCCAGCGCGGTCGACTCGGCGGCGAGCAGCACGAGCCGGCCGGGAGTGAGCCGACGCAGTCCTCCGAGCGTCGAGGCGAGCGCGTGCCCGCTGCTGGCGGCGTCGACGAACACCGGCACATCCTGGCCGCGATCCAGCCGCTCCATGCGTCCCGGCACCACGTCGGCCGCCTCGAGCGCATGCGCGAGTGCCCGCGGCTCGAGCCCGTAGCGCAGGCCGACGGCCGCAGCCAGGAGCGCGTCGCGCGTGAACGACCGCAGCGGTGATGCGAGGGTGACCGGCACGGTGCGTCCACCCGTCGTCAGCATGAACGTCTGGCCGTCCCGACCGCGCTCGACGATGCGGCCGCGGACGTCGCATCGCGAGCGGAATCCCGCCGTGAGGCTCGTCGTCGCGGCCGCGCCCTCACACGACCTGGCTGCGGCCCGGCGGAGGAGCCTGTCGAGACGACCGTCACCATCGGCGACGAGGCACCCGTCGGGAGCGAGCGTGTCGAGGATCCGCGACTTGATCCGGCGGTAGGCGCGGGCCGTGCCGTGCAGGTCGAGGTGCGCGCGGGCAACGATGGTCACGACGACCGTGTCGCAGGCGACGCCGGCGAGCGCATGGCCGGCGAGCTGGCGACTCGACACCTCGAGCACCACGTGCGTGCAGCCCGAGTCGGCGAGTCGGGCGAGCGCCGCCGCGAGGCCTGCCGGCTGCGCGAGGTCCGTCGCCATCGGCTCGCTCCCCTCGGGGCCGAGGCAGCCCACATCCGAGAGCATGCCGACCGTCCCGACCTCGTCCATGAGCGCCGCCGCGGTGAGCCAGGCGGTCGTCGTCTTGCCGCTCGTGCCGGTGACGGCGATCACGCGCAGGCGACGTGCGGGGTCGCCCGCGAGCGCGTGCGAGAGCCGCGCGTGCGTCCACGTGCTGTCGGGCACGACACAGAGCGGCACGCCCGACGTCGGCACGACGCGTTCGGCGATCACGCCGGAGACACCACGGGACACCGCCCGGGCGACGGCATCGTGGCCATCGCCGCGCTCCGTGAGCCGGGCGACGAACACGTCCCCGGGTCCGCACCGGGAGGCGACGTCCGTGATGCCGGTCGTCGCGATGTCATCGCAGCCGATGAAGCGGGCCCGCGGCACGATCGCCGCGACGGACACCGTCCTGCCTGCGGCCGATCGCTCCCGAAACCCCGAGTCGCCACCCCGCACCGTGTCTCGCATGTCGGCCTCCTGCCGGCGGCGACCACGGGAAGCCCCGTGGGATCGCCTGTCTGATTCCGGCCGCGTTCATCCATGAACACGGCCCCGATCGATCGCGGATTGTCGATGGCACCGCGCGCCGGTCAAGATCGTCTTGCGACGCTTCATGGCGGCACGCTCCACTCTGGGCACGGGGACGGAACGCAGCCTGCCCCATCTGCCAGGACCGCCCCGCCCGCGCACGATTCTCGCCCCTCGATGCACGTCGTCCCCATCACCACCGCAGCCGATCGCCATCGTGCTCGACGAGCATGGGCCGTGGCGTGGGTTGGGGGGGCGCCGGGAATCGAACTGGCCTGGTGCCGCGAGGCGACGGCCGGGCTCGTGCGTGTCAGCGATGTCGCCGTCGCCGAGTCGGCCGATCGCGATCCCGATGACCACGCGCGAGCCCCGCGGTCGCGGACCGATGCGCGGATGGACACGCGAAAGGACGCGCGGATGGATCCCGGCGGAACGGCCGACGGTGGCGCGCCCACGGTCGTGGTGCTGGCGACCGACGCACCCGGTCGCTGGCGGATCGACGACGCGATCGTGCTCGCGCGTCGCTGGCCGCTCGCCGTGATCGTGGCCGTCGCCACGACGCTCTCCGACGGGCGCCGCCGTTCGGGTCCGCCACTGCCGGGCATCGAGGAGATCGCCTGGCACGAGTTTCCCGCGCGGCTCTGTGCCTGGCTTGCGGATCTCGATCTCGGACTGCCGGGCGTCCTCGGCCTGCCGCCGGCGGCCCGGCGCGAGGACCGTCTGTTGCAGGCGGCCGATGCCGTGGCCCGGTGGCGGGGGCGACTGGTGCACCGTGTCAGCGTCGCGGCGGTCGATCGGCTCGGGGTCGAGGGGCTCGCGGATGAAGTCGCCGCCTTGGGGCACGGGATCGCGTCGCGCGTGGCCGGCAGGCCGCCCGTGGACGTGCCGAGCGACGTGGTGCTGTGGGAGGTCTCGGTCATCGACGCGGCCGTGCTCTCGTGGCTGCGGCTGCTGGCGTCGCAGCAGCCGGGACGGCGCATCGTCCTCGTCGAGGCGTTTCCGCGGGGTGACGGCGTGCTTGCCGCGCTACGAGCCGGCGCCGCCGCGGTCCTCGGGCGGCCGCTGGGGCTCGAGGCGCTCGCGGGCGCGCTCCTGATGCAGCCCGCAATTACGGCCCAGACCGCTCTTGGAGCCCCTCGCGGGGCTCGCTAGCATCCCCGCCTTCGCCATCCTCCGAGCCGTCCCGCCGGGGCCGTGTCCTTGCGTCTCGCCCCTATCCGAAGTCCGAGCGATGCCCGCTGCTGGGCCCCCGGCCTGCTCGTCGCCGTGGCGTGCCTCATCGTGGGATGTGCCCACCTCAGTGGCGTGGACGACGCGATCCGACAGCACGCGCTTCACGGTTTCGGCACCACCGCGGCCGGCTTGCCCAAGCGCACGGAAATCGTCGCCAGTCAGCTCGTCATCCACGCCGACTTTCCCCTGCCGGGCCAGCATCGCCTCGTGCGGGAACTGGAGGCGCTGCGTGTCGACGTGAGCCAGACGCTCGGCCTGCCGATCTCGGACGAGCCGGTGAATCTCTACCTCTTCGAGACGCCGGCGCGCTACGAGGAATTCGTCGTCCGACAATTCCCGTCGTTTCCGGCCCGACGCGCGTTCTTCGTCGAGACCGATACGACGCTGTCGGTCTACGCCGCGTGGCAGGATCGCGTGGCGGAGGATCTCCGACACGAGACGACGCACGGCTACCTGCACGCGGTGGTTCCGGTGATCCCCCTCTGGCTCGACGAGGGAATTGCCGAGTTCTTCGAGCTGCCCAAGCTGGAGGCCGGGCTCCATCGCGCCCACATCGCACACCTCGCCGGACGCCGCCTGGAAGGAACCTGGTGGCCCGACCTCGCCCGGCTCGAGGCGCTCGAGTCCGCCGCCGACTTGTCACAGGACCACTACGCCGAGGCGTGGTGCTGGACCCACTGGCTGCTCTGCACGACCCCGGAGCGGCGGGCCGCGCTGCAGGACTACCTGACCGACCTGCGACGCGACAGCGCCACGGCGCCCCTCTCCCAGCGGCTGCGGCACGCCCCGGGGCTGGGCGGCGACGCGGCGGTGGAGGTCGTGAAGCACCTCGAGGAACTGGCCGTGCGGACCGGCGCCCACTGACGGCGACTGCGTGCCTCGTTCACGCGGGCTCGACCCCGGCGGGCCGCACGAACATCGTGCCGTGGGTGTCGGCCTCGTAGCCCAGCTTCTCGAAGAGGCTCGACGCGGCGGCATTCGAGGCCGCGACGTGCGTCTCGACGACGGCCACGCCCTCCTGCGCGAGGTCGTGCATCGCCCGGGCGACGAGATAGTTGGCCAGCCCCTGCCGTCGTCGCGGCCCCTCGATGTCCACGTCGAGCAGGCCGGCGGCCGTGACCCCGAGGCAGGAGGCGAGTGGCTGCATGTCCCAGAACGTGGCCGTGCCGAGTGTCTCGCCGGCGAGGTTCGAGAGGACGTAGCGTCGCAGTGCGATGCCCGACGTCACCGCGGCCTCCCACCAGGAGCGGCGTGGAGGTTCATCGACGACGCTCAGCCGTGTGGCCCGCTGGATGGCGACCTGCAGGCGGTTGACGGGCGGTCGAAACCGGCCGAGCGCGCGACGCAGCACGGCGATCCGGTCGGCGACCACGTAGCCCGCCCGCTCGAAGACGGCCTGCATGGCCGGCGCGGTGTCCAGAATGCCGGGCACGTCGGAGCCACCGTACAAGCCGCGATAGAAGCCACCGAGCGCCGGACCTCCTCCGCCGAGCAGCGTCCGGGCTCCGCGCGATCGCAGGTAGTCCTCGCAGCGGGTCACGAGGCCGGCCGCGATCCGTTCGTGCTCCTCGTGCGGGACGACCACCACGAGCATGGTGGTGCCGACGGACGTGTCGAGCGCGGAGCGTGCCGCGTTCGGCCCGAAGCCGGCGTGGGCGAAGCCCACGACACGGGCTCCGTCGACCGCGACGAGAAGTCCCTCGCGATCGAAGTAGGGCTTCGAGAAGACGCAGGCTTCGAGCAGCGCCGAGGTCATCGGCTGGACGGCCGCGGGGCCGAGATCGGCACATCGCCACGTGTCCGCCAGGCGCGGCGGATCGTCATTTCGGAAGCAACGGACCGCGATCATTCCGTCTGCCCCGTGGCGTGGCCGTGAGGCGAGGGACGCACGAACAGCCGTCCGCTCTCCTCCCGCACCTCGTAGACCGCCTGTCGGACCGTCCCCGACACGAGGTGGCGCCCCGTGGCGACGTCGAACTGCCAGCCGTGCCAGGGACACGTGAGGACCGTGCCGCAGAGGCTGCCGGTGCCGAGTGGCCCGCCCTGGTGCGGGCAGAGGCCGTCGATGGCGTGGAAGGTGCCGCCGACGTTGGCGATCGCCACCATGCGGCCGTCGGCGAGGCGTTCGATCGCCGTCCCGGGTGGACACTCGTCGGCCGTGGCGATGGGAATCCACTGGGACATGTGGGACATGGCGAAGCCCGCGCGACACCCACGCAACGGCGGCACGTCGTCAGGGTCGGCGGAGGCAGGGAGTCGGCCGCACCGTCACGCGTCAGGCCGCCGGACGCCTCACTGTAGCCTTGGCAGGCCGCACCCGCCACCGGCGATGCACCCACCAGTACTGCGCCGGCTGCCGACGAACGGCATCCTCCAGCAGCGTGGTGTACCACTGCGAGAGCGCGCGGAGATCGGCGGTCTCCGCGGTTTGCTGCGCGGGGTCGGCGATCCCCTCCACCCGCAGGTCGAAATCGAAGAGGCCCTTGCCGCGCGTCGCCGAGCACACCATCACAGGTGCCGCGCTCGAGAGCGCGAAGACCCCGATCGCCTTGTGGACGCTCGCCGGCCGCCCGAAGAAATCGACCATGCAGCCCTTCGGGCCGGCCGCCTGATCGCCGAGGAGCCCGATCGCGCCGTTCTCCTCGAGGACGAGGGCCACGTCCGGCGCGCTCCCCTTCTTCGGCAGGATCCGCTGCCCGCGCGATTCGCGGAAATCGGTCACGAAGCGATCGAGGAGTGGATTGTCGAGCTCGCGAGCGACCGAGAAGATCCGGAACCCGAAGACGCCGAAGAGATAGGCCGCGAGCTCGAAGTTGCCGTAGTGGCCCGAGAGGAGCACCTTCGGCCGCTCGAGCCAGAGAAACCGTACCATCTCCTCCATGCCGTGGATCCGCAGCGAGCGCCGCCATGTCGTCCTGTGGATGACGCGGTTGGCGTGGGCGATCTCGACCACCATCAAGAGCAGGTGCTCCCACATGCCCCGGGCGATCGCCAGACGCGTCGCGGGAGAAGCGTCGGGAAACGCGGTCTGCAGGTTTTCGCGCACGACCTCATGTCGGATGCGGACGCGGTGGGCGAGGAAGCCGCCGAGCCACCGGGCCCATCGCTCGCACGTGGACCGCGGCAGCGACTGCACCACGCAGATGGCGACACGCACCGCCACGTAGGCGGCGACGTCGGCGACCTGGGTGGTGAATGAGCGGCTTCGCACGATCGGCCCGCTGGTGCAGGGGCGGAGTGTGCCGCGCCACCGCCGTCCGGTGATAGGTCGATTTCCGCGGGAAAACCGGCCGTTTTCAACCCGTCGGGCGCGTGGTCAGCAGCACGAGCCCCACGCTCACGGCGTTGAAGAGCGCGTGCAGGAGCGTGCACCCGACGATCGACCCGGTCTGGAGCGCCATCCATCCAAGAACGATCCCGAGCACGAAGAGCGGCACCGGAGCCAGCCCCTGTCCCATGTGGGCCGCCGCGAAGAGCCCGGCCGAGGCGAGCACGGCACCGCCCCGCTGGGGCGCCGGCAGCCTCGACTCGAGCCAGCCCTGCAGGATTCGTCGGAAGAAGAGCTCCTCCGCGATCGGCGCGGCGACGACGGCCGACACGATGACGACGGCGAGCGTGAGTCCGCTCCGGTCGGCGAGCAGAAGATCGACGATCGGGTGTTCGTAGGGCACGATCCGGTCGAGCAGCGTCGCGAGTCCGAGCAGCGGTGCCACGACGAGGGCGAGGCCTCCCACTCCGAGCCGCACGTCGTCGCGCCACGAGGCCGAGTCCCAGCCCAACGAGCGGAGGTCGGCGCCACGCAGGTGGAGATGCCAGACGGCGAAGAGCGTGGTAACGGCGAGTGCCGCGAGGTTGGCGATGAGCACCGCCACGACCGCGGGGCCGGGCGGGAGGCAGGCACCGGCGACGGATGCGGCCGCGAGATACGCGACGGCCACGACCGCGACATCGATCCCGTGCCACGGCACGTCGGCATGGGGGCGGCGGGCCACCACCGGCACACCGGCACGCAGCCGCGCGCCGACGCGGGCGGCCATCATGAGGCTCGCCCCCACGGCCACGATCCCGAGCCCGACCCAGACCGGCGCGGTCGGGGCGATGGGCGGCACAGGAGCGACCGCGACGGTCTCGTTGGCGACGGCGTCGAACTGCATCGCGGGCGCTCGGCCTTCAGGTCGCGTGGGTGGTGTCGCCCGCGCCGTCACGGACGAGCGCCCGGGCCGCGACGACATACTCGAGCCCGGACCAGGCGGTGGCGACGACGGCGGCCCATGCCGTCCACGCTGCGACCTCCGTCATGGCGAACCCCTCCGGCAGCCGCGCGCCCACGCCCGCCCGATCGGCGAGCACCAGCGCGATCGCGACGCACTGCAGCACCATCTTGAGCTTTCCCGCCGGCCCGGCCGAAAAGTCCCGGCCGCTGCGCTCCATCTCCGCACGGATCGCCGTCACGACCAGCTCGCGCACGACGATGACGACGGCCATCCAGGGCCGGATCGGTCCGTCCGGCGCCGCGACGAGGATGGCCGCACCACAGACGAGCACCTTGTCCACGAGCGGGTCGAAGATGCGGCCCAGGCGGCTCACCTGTGCGAATCGCCTCGCATACCAGCCGTCGATCCAGTCGGTGGACGCGGCGATCACGAATCCGACGAACGCGGCGAGGTGGGCCTGCCGCTCGATCATGGCGAAGACCGCGATCGCGAGGACCAGCCGCACGAGTGACAGCGCGTTCGGTACGGTCCAGACCCGATCGATGCTGCCGGTCACGTGCATCCCCCTGCGACGCCGGGGCCCTGTGGAGAGACGAGCAGCGGGACGGTGATCGGGCTCACGACGCCACGATGCCCGCGAGGTCATAGCCGGCGGCCGCGACGATTTCCACGGGCACGATCCGGCCGGTGAGGGATCGGCCCGGGCCGGTCCCGGGGGCGGTGACATAGACCGTGCAGTCGATGTCGGGCGCGTCGGCCTTCGACCGACCCAGCCAGACGTCGTCCCGCTCGCCGCTCGGCCCGTCGATGATGACGTCGAGCGTCCGGCCCACCTGCCGCCGGGCATGCTCGTGGGCGATGCCCTGCTGCACGGCCATCAGTTCGTCGCGGCGTGCCATCCGCTCGGCCTCGGGGAGATGGCCGTCGAGGCGGGCGGCCGGCGTGTCGTGCTCGAGAGAGTAGGCGAACACGCCGAGCCGCTCGAACCGCCACCGCCGGACGAAGTCGAGCAGCTCCTCGAACTGGCCGCGGGTCTCTCCCGGAAACCCGGTGATGAAGGTGGTGCGGAGCACGAGGTCGGGGATCGACTCGCGCAGCGTGCCGAGAAGCTCCTCCGTGGCCGCACGGTTGACGCGGCGCTGCATGCGCTTGAGCACCGGATCGCTCGCGTGCTGCAGCGGCAGATCGAGGTAGGGCACGATCCTGTCGCTGCCGGCGATCGTCGCGACGAGCCGCTCGGTAAAGTGGATCGGGTAGAGGTACATGAGCCGGATCCACTCGATGCCGTCGATCCGCTCGAGCTCCCCGAGCAGTTCGACCAGTCGGGGCTCCCCGTCGATGTCGATCCCGTAGTAGGTGGTGTCCTGGGCGACGATGACGAGCTCGCGCACGCCGTCGGCCGCGAGTTCCCGGGCCTCGCGGACCACCTCCCCCATCGGCTTGCTCGCATGCCTGCCGCGCATGCGGGGAATCGAGCAGAAGGTGCACGTCCGGTCGCACCCCTCTGAGATCTTGAGATAGGCGACGTGGCGCGGCGTCACCCGCATGCGTCCGGAGTCGTCGAGGGCCCGCGCGGGAGCGGGGCGGAAGACACCGCGTTGCTCGGTGAGCCCGCCGATGAGCCGTTCCGCGGCGCGGGCCACCTCGTCGCGCGAGAAGACGCCGATCGCGGCGTCGATGCCCGGCCGTTCCGCGAGCAGGGCCTCCTTCTGCCGCTCGGCGAGGCAGCCGGCGACGATCACGCCGCGGGTGGCGCCCGACCTCTTGAGCGCGAGCATCTCGTCGATCACCCCGTACGACTCCTGCCGCGACG
>JBJTBO010000317.1:0-3610 GCA_046091445.1 Planctomycetaceae bacterium
CGTCGCGGCAGGAGTCGTACGGGGTGATCGACGAGATGCTCGCGCTCAAGAGGTCGGGCGCCACCCGCGGCGTGATCGTCGCCGGCTGCCTCGCCGAGCGGCAGAAGGAGGCCCTGCTCGCGGAACGGCCGGGCATCGACGATGGGGAGCGATTTGAGCATGCCGGTGGGTCGGGATGGGGATGGCGAAACGTGGGGATGGCGGTCGGGCCGGCCGTGGCGTCGGCGCCCCGACCGGTCAGTGGGCGACGGCGCCGTGCTCCCGTTCCGCGATCAGGCGGTCGAGTTCCTCGCGCAGCCGTGGCAGGATCGCGTCGTAGGGGAACGCCCCGAGTTCGCGGCTTCGCTTCTTCAGGTTGACGTGCGTCGGACCGCACCAGAGGCCGAGGTCGGCGTCGTCGGTCTCGCCGGGCCCGTTGACGCGGCAGCCCATCACCGCGATCGTGATCGCGTGATCGGCCGCGTACGCGGTCATCGCCTTGACCAGCTTCGCGAGTTCGATGAAGGCCTCGTTCTCGACCCGCGAGCAGCTCGGGCAGGAGATGATGTTGAGGGACGACAGGCCGTAGTCGACCACGCTGCGCACCCGCCCCGCGGCGATGTCGCCGAGGATCGCGTTGGCCGCCTCAATCTCCTGCGGCTTGTCGGCGTTGGGAACGGTGAGCGACACCCGCACGGTGTCGCCGATCCCGCGGGAGATGAGCTGCTCGAAGGCGATGCGGGTCTTGATGATGCCGTCCGGCGGCATGCCCGCCTCGGTCACGCCGAGGTGCAGCGGCACGTCGGGCCGCTCGGCGGCGAACCGCCGATTGACCTCGATCACCTTCTGCGGATCGGAGTCCTTCAGCGACACGCAGTAGCGGGTGAACCCGATCGCGTCGAGGAGCTCACAGTGCTCGAGGGCGCTCGCGAGCATCGGGCCGAGCGAGTCGTCCTCGGCGAACTGCTCCTTCTTCGCCGGGTCGACGCTGCCGCAGTTCACGCCGACACGTAGCGCACAGTCGTGTGTCGCGGCGATGCCGGCGATGTAGCGCACCTTCTCCTGCCAGGGCTTGTCGCGTTCATGGTGGTAGAGGTGGCCCGGGTTGTACCGCAGCTTGTCGACGTGCGGGGCGACGTCGGCGGCGAGGCGGTAGTTTTCCTGGAGGTCGATCGCGAGGTTCGCCCGCGTCCCGGCGCGGATCGCCGGGAGCGCCGCGGCGTCGTGCTTGGAGTCGACGGCGATCCGCACGACCGCCGCGCCAGCGGCGTGCAGCGCGTTGACCTGGTCGAGCGTCGCGGCCACGTCCTGCGTGTGCGTCGCCGTCATGCTCTGCGGGGCGATCGGATGGCCGGCCCCGATCGTGACCGATCCGATCCTGACCGGCCGGGTAGGATTCCGCTTGATGTCGACCACGGTGGCACCAGACCTTGGGGTGGCGGGACGATCGCTTCCGAGCCGCCTCCGCGGCATGTCACGATAGCAGAGACCGGACGACTTGGCGGGCGGGCAGGAGCCGGATGCCGATGCGTTACGACCCGACCCTCCATATCGTCCTCCACGAGCCCGAAATTCCGCCGAATGCCGGCAACGTCGGCCGCACCTGCGTCGCCATCGCCGCGAAGATGTGGCTCGTGCGGCCGCTCGGGTTCCAGCTCGACGACTACTACCTGCGGCGGGCGGGGCTCGACTACTGGGACGAACTGGAATGGGAGGTGGTCGATACGTGGGCCGCTCTCCAGTCCCGGCTCGCCGAGTCGCTGGCCGGTGCGATGTGGCTCTTCTCCGCACGCGCCTCGCGGCCCTACACGGAGGTCGCCTATGCCCAAGGTGACGTCCTCGTCTTCGGCAAGGAGTCGGCGGGACTGCCACGCGAGATCACGTCCGCCCATGCCGATCGCCTGCTCACGATCCCGTCGCGCCCCGAGGTTCGCAGCCTCAACGTCGCCAACTGCGCGGCGATCGTCGCCTATGAGGCGGTGCGGCAGTGGGGTCGGGGCGTGTGAGAACGCGCGGTCGCTGCCGGGCGAGCACCTTCAGTCGGCCAGGTCCTGGTAGAGCGGCAGGTGGCGGTAGTAGACCTCGAGCATCCACGTGCAGAAGCAGGTCGTGAAGAGCCGCCCGCCGATGTGCCCCCACTTGTCGAGCCCGGGGTCCCACGAGCCGGCCTGCGGACCGCCGGACACCTGCGCCTTCGGCAGCACGTCACGCAGCGCTGCGTTCCACCGTTGCCATGGCTCCCCTCCGGCATGGTGGACGACCTGCGTGATGTAGTACCACGCATAGACATCCTTCTCGACGGGCCCCTCCTCGAGCCGCATCGTCCGGCTCGGCCACGCGATCGCGTTCGTCGCGAGCAGGTGCTCGATTCCGGCGACGAGCCGCGGCTCACGACGAGGCCAGCCGAAGTACTGCCGGCACAGCAGCCCCTCGGCCGACACGGCCGCCGTCACCGGACCGGGCGGGCGGAGTGGCGTCTCGAAGCGGTAGCCGTATCGACTGCCGTCTTCGACCGCCACGCTGTTCACGAACTCCTCGAAGCGTGTCCAAGTCGCCGGCGGCACCTCGATTCCGGCCATCTCGGCGCTCTTGAGTGCCATCAGATACCAGCCCGTCACCGACATGTCGCCGGGCTTGCCCGGGTCGTACCGCCAGCCGCCGTTCGGCCCCTGTGCGGCGATCGCGTAGTCGACGGCGCGACGGGCCGGCTCGGCGAAGCGGCGTTCCCTGGTCATGCCGTAGAGTTCGCAGAGCGCGATGGTCGCCTGGGCGTGGGCATAGAGTTTGTGATGCTCCGGGATCGGAGGGATGTCGAAGCGCCCGTCGTCGAGCTGCCTGCCGAGCAGGGCCCGCCATCCGCGATCGACCGCTTCCTTGTGGCGGCCGAGCGTTGGCGTGTTCCCCGCGCCCTGCAGCGCGAGCAGGGCCATCGCGGTGGCCGCGAGCCGGTTCTCCTGCGATCCGCCATCCACGTACGGCCCTTGCAGGCTCCAGAGCCCGTCCTTTTTCTGCTGCTGTCGCACGAGCCAGTCGAGCGCCCGCGCGACGGCCGCCTCGGTCTCGCCGCTGCCACCAAACTCGGCGACGAGCGCCTCGCGTCGCCCTTCCTCGCGCCCGTTGAGCAGCGCTCCGACGACCGGCGGCCGCCGCTCGGACGACGCGACGGGGGTCTCGGCGATCACCTCGTCCGGAACGACCGCGGGAGGCGCGGCCGTGGGCTCGGGCACGACCGGTTTTTCGACAGGCACTTCCTCCTGCTCCGGCTTCTCCTGCGGGGCGATCATGACCTCGACCGGCCCGTCCCCGGGATCGGCGACGGTGGGGGTCGCGAACGCGAGTTCCAGGGCTGGCCGTCGGCGGCGCTCGTTGCGGACGAGAACGAGCGCCAGCGCGATCAGCACGACGACGTGGAGCGACAGGCTCGCTGTGAAGGGTGGACTGCGCCGGATCCAGCCGGCCATCGACGCGCCCCACTCAAGCCACGGGAGCTCCTCGATGATCTCGCCCACGACGGGAATTCGCAGGATCCAGTGGCGGCGCGGGCTCGCGCCGCGGCGGGTGCCGACCGGCACGCCGACGACGCGGACGGACTCGGCTGACGCACCCGGCAGCCCTCCCACGAGCGTCACGC
>JBJTBO010000318.1:0-16468 GCA_046091445.1 Planctomycetaceae bacterium
CCTCGGCCGAGAGACGGGGCGTCTTGCAGAGCTCGAGGAACCCGACCTTCTCGCGGACGGCCCGGTATTCCGGCAGGTAGCGGCCCGCCTGCCGCATCAGCCAGACCGGCGTCCGCTCGACCGGCTCGCACCGGCAGGCCCGCATGAAGAGCGACTCGCTGAAGCGGTCGCGAGCGGGCGGCTGAACACTGGGCTGCTCCATGGGTCGGAGTATACGACGGCACGCCTCGCAGGCCGGTCACGGCGGCTTTTTTCGGCGGCCTCCCCCGGCCCGTTGCGACAGCGCGGCACGGACTACGATAGAAGGGTCGCGTAACACGCCACGTGCGGCCGCACCGGCGCCGCGTCGTGCACGGTTTTTCTCCGCCTCCTCCCACCCGGGCCTCCGCATGGCCGAATTCGTCGCGGGCATATCCGTCGTCTGCTTCGCGGCCAGCTACGCGGTGGCGCTCGCCTGCGAGGCGCTGCGTCCTGCCTTGCGTTCGGGGGTGCGCGGCATCGCGATGCTCGGCTTCGCCGCGGCCGGACTCCTGGCCCACACGCTCTTCCTCGTGTGGCGAGCGGCGACCGAGCCCTCGATCCCGCTCTCGAGTCCGTTCGACTGGTACCTCCTGGCCGCATGGCTGCTCGCGGCCGGCTCGCTGTGGTTGACGATCACCCAGCCGCGTACGCCGGTCGGCCTCTTCGTCTTGCCCGTCGTCCTGATGCTCGTCGGTGCGGCCCAGCTCTCCAGCCGCCAGCCGTTCCCCCAGAGCCCGGCCACGCAGATCTGGGGCGCGATCCACGGCATGTTCAATCTCGCGGCGAGCGTGGCGGTGCTGCTCGGCGCGGTGGCCGGCGGCATGTGGCTCATCCCGGCGGGACGGCTCGCCCGGACACGGGCGCCGGTGCAGGGCTTCCGCATGCCGAGCCTCGAGCGACTCGCCCACGTCACCTCGCGCACGCCGGGGATCGCCGCGTGGACGGCAGCGGCCGGCTTCGTGTCGGGCATCGTGCTCAATGCGGTCAACCGCCAGCGGGGGCTGCTCGAAACGGTGCCCTGGAACGATCCCGTCGTCGTGCGGATGGCCGCCGTCGTGGTCTGGCTCGTGACGGCCGACGCGCTCGTCCTCGCGGCCCGCCGGCGGGCCGTGGGACGGCGGGGCGCCGCCGGGCTGGCGCGCGCGCGCGCCGCCGTGCTCTCGGCGTCGATGCTCTGGGGCGTGTTCGGCGCGACGCGGCACGGCATGCCTCCGCCCGCGTCTCCCGCGGCCGCATCCTCCGGCCCCGCCACCGCCGGACACGAGGACTCCCCATGACGCTCGCACTCGTGGGAGGAACGCATCGCACGGTGCCGCTCGACCTCCGCGAGCGCCTCGCCTTCTCGGCCGAGCAGACGGCCGACGCGCTCGCGCGGTTTCGTGATCGCTTCCCGGGACGCGAAGGCGTGCTGTTGTCGACATGCAATCGCGTCGAGTTGTACGCGGCCGGTGCGCCCGACGCGCCCGCGCCCGACGCCACGGACATCGTCGCCTTTCTCGCCGAGTGCCGCGGGCTCGATGCGACCCAGCTCGAGCCGGTGCTCTCGCGGGAACGCGACGAGGCGGTGGTGCGACACCTCTTCGCCGTCGCCGCCGGCCTCGACAGCATGGTGCTCGGTGAGCCGCAGATCCTGGCGCAGGTGAAGCAGGCCTGGACGCTGGCGCAGGAGAACCGCACGGCGGGGCCGGTGACCGGCGGCATGTTCCAGGGCGCGCTGCGGGCCGCCAAGCGCGTGGCGACGGAGACGGGCCTCGGCCGCCAGCGGGTGTCGATCCCGAGCGTGGCGGTCGCGGACTTCGCGAGCGGCGTCTTCGAGCGGTTCGACGACAAGCGCGTGCTGCTCATCGGTGCCGGCAAGATGGCGGCCGAAACGCTGCGGTACCTGCGCGAGACGGGCGCCCGTGATGTCACGATCGTGAACCGCACGGCGGGCCGGGCCGTGGAGCTCGCGGCGCGGCTCGGGGCCCGGCCGGGGCGGTTCGATCGCCTCGCCGCCGAACTCGTAACGGCCGACCTCGTCGTCAGCACGACCGGCGCGTCGGATCCGGTCGTCACGCTCGATCTGTTCGCCGCGGTGGAGCCACGTCGCGAGGGCCGCCCGCTCGTCGTGCTCGACCTCGCGGTGCCCCGGGACTTCGATCCCCGCATCGGCACCCGGTCGGGCGTGTGGCTCTATTCGGTGGACGATCTCGCCGCCGCCTGCGACGCCAACCGCCGCAGCCGGCAGCGGGAGATGCCGGCCGCGCTCGCGATCGTGGACGAGGAGACGCGGCGCTTCATGGGCGACCTCCACCATCGCTCGACCGCGCCCGTCATCGAAAGGCTGCGGGCGGGATGGAGCGAGACGGGCGACGCCGAGCTCGAACGACTCTTTCGCCGCCTGCCCCACCTTGCCGACGCGGACCGCGACGAGATCCGGCAGGCGTTCGATCGCTACGCCGCGAAACTGCTCCACCCGCCGCTCGTGTCGCTGCGCGACGAGAGCCGCTCGGGATCGCCCCACGGACTGCTCGACGCCCTCAAGCGACTCTTCGATCTCGACGACTGACCGTCAGGCGCGTCAGCGTGGCAGGCACTGGGCGAGGGCGAGAAGCGCGTAGCTCGTCACGAGATTCGCGTCGTCCTCCATCCAGCGGGCGTTCTCGTTGACCCAGGCACCGTCGCCCCGCTGCCGCGACACGAGCACCGTGGCGAGCTCGTTCCGCCAGTCGTGCTCCTTGCCCGCGGCATCGACGAACCTGTCCTCGCCGAGCACGGCCAACGACTTGGAGGCCGTCTGCAGGAAGTAGTAGGCCCCCGCCGTGCCGAGCCCGGGGTTTTCCTCGAAGGTGTAGTGGCGACGCAGCCACTCGAGCGCCGCCTTGACCCGCGGATCGTCCCGGTCCACGCCGGCGTAGATCATGCTCTTCAGGCCGGCGTAGGTCATCGATCCATAGCTGCGGAGGCCGCCCTGGGGCGTCAGGCCCGCCTGGCTCTCACCCTCGCCGAAGGGCGTGTAGTAGAAGCCCCCGTCGGGGTTCTTCTCCGCCATCGGCAGCGTGTTGTGCGGACCGGGCAGATTCTGCGTGCGCGAGACGAAGGCGAGGGCCTTCTGGATGGCGGGATCGTCGGGGCTCGTGCCCGCCTCGCGCAGCGCCTCGATGAGGAACGCCGTGTTCGACAGGTCGGGCCGCGACTTCCTGCCGTACCCGGCGCCGCCGAAGGCCGGATCCTCCGGCCCCTTGCCCTCCCCTTCGTCCCACTGCAGGCCCTTGAGAAAGGCTTCGATCCCCTTGATCTCCCGCGTGTAGCGACCGTCGGCATTGCAGGCGACGAGTGCCATGAGCGCGATGGCGCTCTCGTAGTTGCCCACCGGAGAGTCGATCTGATGGATTCCGCCGTCGGCCTGCCGGAAGGTCATCAGGTAGCCGCTGCCGCGCGCGACGGCGGGCGCGTCGGCGGGCGTGCCACTCCTGGCAAGCGCCGTCACGGCGAGCGCCGTCACCGCCGGTCCCATCTCGGCTGAAAAACTCCCGTCGGCCGCCTGCCCCTTGTCGATGAGGTAGGCCGAGCCCTTGGCGATCGCGGCGCGGAGATCGACCGGCTCCGCGGCTAGAACGCCGGCTGGAATCTGGATGGTTACACACGTCCAAGCCGCACAGGCGACGCCTGCTCGGCGGACCGCGACGGTCAGGAAGCCAGACATGGCCGAATCTCCAGAGAAGTCGGGCGACGGGTGAACGTGCACCGGATCGAGGTCAGGGGTCGGCCACGACCTCGCCCCCGGCACGGCTCCCCAGGCTGCGCCAGACCGAGGTGTCGATCGTGCTGGCGATCGATCGTGTCGACCCGTCCATCATCGCCACGTTGACCGCTCCCGGATGGTAACTGCGCGAGGTGATCGACGCGAACGTCTTCGCGGTCGTGCTCGTCCCCTCCTGCCGCGAGTTGTAGTCGATATCGTGGAGACGACCGCCGGCGGTATGGGGCACGAGCGTGTTGGGCGTGAACACGGTGGTAAAGCCGGTATGGTGGACCCGTCCGTCGGGCCACTCGGTGTGGCCCGTGCAGTCGTTCGTCGCGGGACCCAACTTCGCGTCACCACCCGCCGCGAGCCCGGAGATCTGCGCGGGGTCGGATGGCACCGTCGCGGCAGGCTCGGTGGTGTTGCGCACGTACGGAGTGAAGGCCTTGACCTCGGCGATGCAGAGCGTGTTGCTCAGTCCGTCGGTGAAGGCTGACGGCTGCAGCCGCGCGTTGGGTGCGAAGGCCCCATCGCCGCCGCCTCCCGTGGCCGGGTCGTACACGAACCATGTCCCGCAGTTGAAGCCGTAGGTGTGCGGGTATACGAAGGCCGTGCCATTCTTGGTACGCATCGTGTCGTTCCGCTCCGCTGGGCAGAGGAACACGGGAATCCGCGTCCTCGGCACACCGCTGGCGGCGTTTGAGCCCAGGTCCCACGCCTCCTCGAGGTTGACCTGCACCCCCGCGGTGTCCTGTTCGATGAACGACAGGATGCGCCCGTGCACACCCCATGAACCGTTGTTGTTCGCGAACGTCGTCCCGGGACGGTGGTTCAACGTGGGCGGAAAGATGCTTCGCGCACCGGCGAACTGCTGCACGGCGAGACCGAGCTGGCGCACGTTGCTCGAGCAACTCGACCGCCGTGCCGCCTCACGCGCACTTTGCACCGCCGGCAGCAAGAGGGCGATGAGCGCCGCGATGATCGCGATCACCACGAGCAGCTCCACGAGCGTAAAACCCCAGCGCGGCGTCGGCTGAAATCGTTGCATCGTTCCCTCGGTCAGCCTCTTCGGGGCACCGGACGGGAGCGGCCGCCCACGCGGCACCACGACACCGGGGCCCACCGATGGACGCCAGCACATCGCGTGCCACGCCGCTCGATTCACGAACGTCCTGTATCCGCGGGCTCGCGACCGCGGCTCCACGTCGAGGAGCGGTGACCCGCGCTCCGCGCGCGGTGAAGGTTTCACCAGCGGATGGGAGGCCGGGAGTGGAACCTCCGCGGAAGCGGCCGGTGCGGGCTGCCACGTCCATTCGCACGCCTGGAGGCGTGCGCCGCAGGTCCGCTCGCGCTGGAGGCGTACGCCGCGAGAGTGGGTGGGCCTGGAGGCGTGCGACGCAGGCATGCGGGGGGTGAGCCCGATTCCCGGCGGGCGAGGTCGACGCGCTGGCACGCGCATTCGCACGCCGGGAGGCTCACGCCACGAGGGCACCGTTGCCGCGGGCGTGTCCCGGCTCAGGCCGGGGCCGCCGGCAGGGCGCGCGGGTGCGGAGGCACACGCCGTGGCGGGGGCTCGCAGCCCTGCTCCGCGCCCCACTGCTCCCGTTCCTCGTCGCTGGCGTAATACATCAGCCACACGGTCGGATCCTCGTCCTGCGTCGCACTGCAATCCCAATGGATGTAGTTGTCGGGCAGGTCGACCCGCTTCACCGTGGCGGGCAGGATGTCGCGACGGATGAGCGAATACAGCTCCCGGTCCGACAGGTGGTCGGTGTAGTCGAGCACGATGCGCTTCGAGTAGAGCCGCTCGATCGTCTCCCACAGCCGCTCGCGCACCTGGTCGTCGTCGAGCGTGCAGACCGGCTGCAGCGCGAGCGTCGGCTCGAACCATCGGGCGAGCGGCACGAGCGGCGCCTGCTCCCACGCGAGCATCGACTCGAGAAACCGGTTCTCCACGGCCGTGGGCAGCGACTGGAAGTCGATCTCCCACACCGACTCGTCGAGAAACGGCTCGATCGCATCGCGCAGTTCGCCGTTGCGGATGAGGCAGTCGACTTCTTCCGGATCAGGATGGTGGGCGAGGGGCATTGCCGGCGCGTCTTCCGAAGGAGGGCGACGGTCTCCTGGCAGCCGTCGCGGAACCACGGAGTTGACGATACCCACGGCACACGCCGCTTCAACGAATCCGCCTGGGAAAAACGCGGATTTTGCCCGCCTCGGGTCGGCACGATCCCTACGAAGCGACGACTCCGCGCCGCCTGCCAGCACCGCCCCGTTTCACCCGCTTCCGGGGCTCGCCCGATCCGACCGGCACGGCCGCGGCGATTCGCCGCAGGCCGCCTGCTCGAGCGCCGCGATCTTGCCCACGCGCCGGCCATGCCGGCCTCCCTCGAACGGGGTGGACAGCCATGTCTCGATCATCGTGTCCTGCAGGTCCGGCCCGATCAGTTCGGCGGACAGGCAGAGCACGTTGAGGTCGTTGTGGCGCCGGCTCATCTCCGCAGTCACCTCGTCGTGGCAGGTCGCCGCGCGCACCCCGGGCACCTTGTTGGCGGCAATCGCCATCCCGACGCCGGTGCAGCACAGCAGGATGCCACGATCGACGGCGTGCCCGGCCACGCGACGGCCGACATCGGCGGCGATGTCGGGATAGTCCACCGCCTGCTCGTCATGCGAGCCGCAGTCGATCACCTCGTGCCCGAGCCGCTCGAGAAGACCGGCCAGTCGTCGCCGCGCGGCCACGCCGCGATGGTCGCTTCCGATGGCTATCCGCATGAACGCGCCGCTCCCGTGGAACACGCTCGCCGGTCCGGGCGGGCGCCCGTCAGCCGGGGAACTCCCGGGAAAGTGTATCCATTCTGGCGGCCACATGCCCCGCAATCTGCGCGGCACAGCGACGGTAGGTCTCGAGGGGCCCGCCGATCGGGTCGATGACGTCGCGACGGCCCGGATCGAGCATCGAGACCCGCCCCGCCGCATCGGGAAACTGCGCCAGGATCGCGTCCCGATGGGCTGCGGTCATCGTGAGGATGACGTCGGCCTGCCGCACGAGCGCTTCCGTGAGGGGCTGGCTCTCGTGGGCCGAGAGGTCGCCACGCAGTTCGCCGGCCGCCTCGACGGCCGCCGGCGACGCCGGTCCGCCCCCCCAGGCGGCGAGGCCGGCGCTCGCGACCACCACGCCGCGTCCATCGACCTCGTCGATCTCGCATCCGAGCCGCTCGGCGGCCATCCTTCGGAAGATCGCCTCGGCCATCGGGCTGCGGCACGTGTTGCCGGTGCAGACGAAGAGCACCATGAGGCTCGCGAGACGGCGCATCGTCTCCTCGCTGACGACGCCGGGACGCACCATCCGGAACGAGCTCCCGACGAGTTCCACGGTCGAGACGGGCTGCGCGTACCGCGCGCGACCGTCGTCGATCACGAGCGCGAGCCCCGGCTCGGCGCGTTCGAGCACGTCCCCGGCGGTCACGGCGGGAATGCGTCCCTCTCCCACCGTCTCCGCCAGGACGACCGGACCGGCGAGCATGCGCATGCAGTCGGACACCCTCGGATGACCCGGCACGCGCACCCGCAGGCGGCCGTTCGCGACGAGTGCCGCCCGCGATGCCGCCGGCAGGCGATGGACCAGGCTCTCGGCATGGTCGTCCGGCAGGATCATGGCGACGGGTCCCGGCCAACAGCGCCGCGCCATCCGGCGTCCCACGGACGTCATCGCGGGAGCCCAGTCGAGGACCTCGTCGGCACTCTTCATCGCGAGCGTCAGCGGCGGCTCGTCCGCAGGCACCGCCGATGCCGCACGGAGCCGCTCGGCCGCCGCGGCATGCCTGGCGGCGACGGCCACGACGTAGTCGGTCTCGGTGGGAAAGGCCACCGACTGCCCCTCGGCGAGCGCCTGCACGGCCCGATGCACCACGTCGCGGGCATCCTCGGCGCGACGCAGATCGATGACCATCGGCGGCATGGGACGGGCCGGCAGCCGGGATCGAGCCGGCCTCCCGAGATGAGCAGTCGAGCCCTGTGACCCTACTCGCGTCCCCGAAGACGAGTCAAGAATCGGAAAGTGGGCAAGCGCGTCGAGCGCGCCGGGCACGCCCGCGACCGCCGTGAATCACCGGGACGGGCCACCGCACCGTGTCGCGAGCGATGTGGACACTTTTCGCCTTGTGACGCCTGACGGGGGCGGCTATTTCTCCGCGGCTTTTCCGCCCGTCACCCCCCGGCCGCATTGATGCGCACCCGACGCACCGCCGACTCCCGCCCGCCGACCGCCCCGTGGATGACGCTCGCCGTCGCCATCGCCGTCGGCAGCCTCGCGGTCGGCGCCCTCGCGCAACCGCCCGCCCCCGCGGCACCGCCGGCAAACCTGCCGCTGCCTCCGGAGTCGTTGCCGCCGGCCGATCGCATCATCGAGGTGCGGATCGAGGGGAACCACGCCACCGAGGTGTCGAAGCTGCCCAAGCTCGTCACCCGGGCCGGCCAGATCTTCGATCCGCGGGCCATCGAGACCGACGTCCGCACGCTGCACCGCTCGCGGAAGTTCGTCGATGTGCAGCCGAAATACGTGCGCGTGCCGGAAGGCGTCGTGGTGATCTTCCAGGTGGTCGAACGGCCGATGGTGCGTCACGTGAAGATCGTCGGCAACCAGCGGGTGACCACCCGCACGCTCCGCAAGAAGAGCGAGATCGAGGTGGGCGACTCGATGGATCCCTACGTCGTCGAGGAGGCCCGCCGGCGGATCGAGTCGTACTACCACGAGAAGGGATTCGACGCCGCCCGGGTGACGACGGTCGAGGGCAATCGACCCGAGGATCACGGGGCCGTGTTCCTCGTCGACGAAGGGCGCCGCCGCAAGGCTCTGTGGACGACGTTCGTCGGCAACTCGATCGCGACCGACGCGCGGCTCCTGACCCAGATCAAGAGCAAGCCGGGCATCTTCTGGCTGCTCGGCGGCGACATCGATCGCGACGTGGTCGACGGCGACGTCGAGGCGCTCACCGCCTACTACCGCAGCCTCGGCTTCTTCCAGGCGAAGGTGAGCCGCGAGGTGCAGGTGGTGCACGAGGGCATCCGCGACTGGACCTACCTGACGTTCGTGATCAACGAGGGGCCGCGCTACACCGTCCGCAACGTCTCGTTCATCGGCAACAGCAAGTTCAAGACCGAGTTCCTCGAACGCGACCTCAAGCTCAAGAGCGGCGAGCACTTCAACCAGGCGCAGATGGATACCGATCTCAATCTCATCCGCGACATCTACGGCGGCCGCGGCTTCGTCTTCGCCGACATCAAGGCCGATCCGAGGTTTCTGGAGGAGCCCGGCCAGCTCGATCTCGTGTACAGCGTCGAGGAGGGGCTGCGGTATCGCGTCGGCAAGATCAACGTGCGGATCAAGGGGGACCATCCGCACACGCGGCACAGCACGATCCTCAACCGACTCTCACTCCGCCCGGGCGACATCCTCGACATCCGCAAGCTGCGCGACGATGAGCGCCGCCTCAAGGCCAGCATGCTCTTCGCCGCCGACGCGTCGAAGGGGCAGGGGCCGCGGATCGTCTTCTCGAAGGCCGAGGAACAGACGCCGATCGCGCGGGCCCCCGAACGCCCCGGATTCCGCGGCCAGAGTCCCGACGACGAGGAGGGCGTGATCGACCTCGTGCTCGAGGGTGACTGGAACGAGGAGGACGCGGCCGATGCGGAGGAGCGCGTGGCCGAGCCTGCCGCAACCCCGCGCGAGCCGGGCGGCGCCGCACGCCATGGCGATCTCTCCGGCGGGCCGGTGTGGCGAGGCCAGAGCCCGCAGGCGCTGCCGCCGGTCACCGCCCAGCCGCCGCAGGGATGGGGCGGCCGGCCGCTCGCGCCGACCGGTCCCGAGGCGCTCGACTATTCCCGCATGGTGGCCCCGCCGCCGGCCACCGTGGGCCAGACCGCGCCCCTGCAGGCCGTTCCGTTCCAGCCGGGGCCGGGTGGGCAGCCGGTCTACACGGTGCAGCAGCCGGTCGCGCCCGGTGCCGGCATCGTGGGCCAGGCCGATCCCAACCAGCCCCCCGGCTTCGGCGGCCAGGGTTTGGGCCCGGGTTTCGCCCAGCCGGGTCCGCTGCAGGGCTTTCCCGGCGGGCCGGGCGCGGCCCAGCCCGGCGGGCTGGCCCCGCCGGGTGCCGTCCCGAACATCGGCGACCCGCTCCACGTCTTTCCTGGCAACGAGCCCTACGTGGTCGTGGATGTCGATGCCGAGGAGACGCAGACCGGCCGACTCATGATCGGGGCGGGCGTCAACTCGAATGCCGGCCTCGTCGGCAACATCGTCGTCGACGAGCAGAACTTCGACATCCTCCGGCTGCCGCGCAGCTGGGACGAAATCCGCAACGGCACGGCGTTCCGCGGTGCGGGGCAGCGGTTCCGGCTCGAGGCCGCGCCCGGCACGCAGTTGCAGCGGTACATGGCGACCTTCCAGGAGCCGTATCTCTTCGACACGCGAATCGGCATGTCGCTCTCCGCCTCGTACTACACCCGCTACTTCTTCGACTGGGCGGAGGCGCGCACGGGCGGACGCATCGGCTTCGGCTACCAGTTCGCCTTCGCCCCCGACCTCTCGATCAATGCCGGCTTCCGCGGCGAGAGCGTCGACGTGTTCAACGCCCGCATCCGCGCGCCCGACATCGTCAACATGCTCGGCACGAACGGCGTCTACGGCTTCTCGGCGGGGCTCATCCACGACACGCGCGACAGTCCCTTCCTCCCCACGCAGGGCCATCTGGCGAGCTTCGAGTTCGAGCAGGTCATCGGCACGTTCGTCTATCCGCGTGGCGTGCTCGAGGGCCGGCAGTACTTCCTCCTGAACGAGCGGCCGGACGGCTCGGGACGGCATGTCCTGTCGGTCGGCTCGGTGCTCGGCATGAGCGGCCCCAACACGCCCGCCTACGACAACTTCTTCGCCGGTGGCTACAACACGATCCGCGGCTTCACGTTCCGGGGCGCGAGCCCGCGGCAGGCCGGACCGAGCGGCGCCTTGGCCGTCGTCGGCGGTCCGTTCCAGTGGCTCAACACGATCGAGTACATGTTCCCGATCACGGCCGACGACTCGCTGCGCGGCGTGGTCTTCACCGACGCCGGCACGGTCGAATCGAACGTCTCGATCAACAACTTCCGTGTCGCCCCCGGCTTCGGCCTGCGGATCACGCTGCCGGCGATGGGCCCCGCGCCGATCGCGCTCGACTTCGCCTTCCCGGTGGCCTACGCCCCGTTCGACAGCCAGCAGCTCTTCAGCTTCTTCGTGGGATTCGCCCGCTGAAGTCGATCCGGCGGGTGGAGGGGCCATGGCACGTTCGAGAGGGGTCCAGCACATGACCGACCTGCCCGCCTCGAAGGTCGCGGATGAAGGCCGTCGCGAGCGCATCCTCGTCGTCGGCACGCGCTACATCGGCGACACCGTCCTGATGATCCCGTTCCTGCGCAATCTCAGGCGCACCTTTCCGCAGGCCATCATCGATTTCCATGCCGAGGGTGCGGCCCGACACATGCTCGCGGCCTGCCCCTTCATCGACTCGTTCATCATCCGCCGTCGCATGAAGACTGGGTCGGGGACCTTGCGGCGAACACTCGGCGGCATGGCCGCGGAGGCCCTTGCATTCCGCCGGGCCGGCTACACGCGTGCCTACCTGCTCAAGTCGGCCCCGTCGGCGGCGCTGCTCGCGCTGCTGGCGGCCATCCCCCATCGCGTCGGCTTTGCCCGTGGCCCCAACCGCATGCTGCTCTCCCGCACGGTGCCGGCCCGCGCGGGGCGGCATCAGGCCGATCTGTACCTCGATCTCCTTCGTGCCGACGGGCTCGCGGTCGATGATGGGCACAACGACAACTGGACCGTGCCGGTCGCGGCGGCCCGCGTCGAGTCGCTCCTCGGTGCGGTCCCGGCCGGCCGACCGATCGTGTTCCTGTCGCCGTGCGCGACGAACGCGCGGCGGAACTGGCCGAGCGAACGATGGGCCAGGACGCTCGACTGGCTCGTCGGAGAACGTGGCTGCGAGATCGTGCTGGCGGGCAGTCCGCCCGACGCCCCCGTCCACGCCGCCATCCTCGCCGGCATGAATCACGTGCTCGACGGGCACGTCCACGATTTCTCGGCAACGCGCTCCCTGCCCGAGGCGGCGGCATTGATCGCCCGGGTCGACCTGTGTGTGGGCATCGACACCGGCCTGCCCCACCTGGCCACCTCGTTCGGCGTGCCGACGGTGCGGCTCTTCGGTGGCAGCGATCCGGTGCGCTGGGGCATCTGGCGCGGCGAAGGGGAAATCGTCCACGCGCCCGCTGGCGGCGGCCGTGATCCGATGCGCGGCATCGAGGTCGGTGCGGTGTGCGACGCCGTCGATCGCGTGCTCGAGGAGTGCCTCCGGCGACCACGCGACGTGCGCGACGGTCATCCCGCGGGAGGGGCCACCACGGATGCGGGCCTCGTGTCCACCGGGGCCGCCTGATTTCCGTCGGTCTCGGCCACGATCTGCCCGGCAGCCGCACGGCCGGCCACGAACCCGCTCGCCCAGGCCCACTGGAAATTGAATCCGCCGATCCGGCCATCGACATCGAGCACCTCGCCGGCAAGGTGCAGGCCGGGGCAGGCCCGGCTCTCCATCGCGTCGAGCCGCACCTCCGCAAGGGGCACGCCCCCGGCCGTCGCCTCGGCGACCGTGAAGCCGCGGTCCCCGACCACGGGCAGCGGCGTCGCCGCGACGAGCGCCGCCAGCCGCCGCCGCGCGTCGCGCGGCAGGTCACCCGCGGGGGGCGCTCCCGCCACCTCACAGAGCGTCCGCACGAGCCGCTCCGGCAGATGCTCGCGCAACGACGAGACCGTCCCTCGGCCCTGCGCCGACACGAGCAACCGATCCACATCCTCCGCGGACATGTCGGGAAGCCATGCGATCTCGAGCCGTGCCGCGGGGTCGTGGTGCAGTGCCATGAGCCAGTGGCGACTCATGTCGAGGACGGCGGGTCCCGAGAGCCCGACGTGCGTACAGAGCGTGCTCCCCCGGGTGGCATGGAGGCGGCGCGCTGCCGCGCGCAGGGTCAGACGCGTCGGCAGCGTGAGGCCGGCGAGGGAGCGGATCCAGTGCTCCTCCGGCAGCACGAGCGGCACGAGCGACGGCAGCAGCGGCTGCGTGATCGAGTGCCCGAGGGCTTCGGCGAGCGCGTAGCCGCCTCCGTCGGAGCCCGATTTCGGGAGCGACTTCCCCCCGGTGCAGAGGATCGCGCGGCGGGCCTGACGGAGGCCGCCCGCGGTGGTCGCCGTGAACCCGCCGCCACTCCGCGAGAGCGCCGTGACGCGGGCGGGATGGATGAGGCGCGCGCCCGCAGCCCGTGCCTCGCGCAGGAGCGCGTCGAGCACCGTCCTCGCCGAATCGGTCACCGGGAAGAGCTTGTCCGTCTCCTCCCGCTTGAGCTCGACCCCGGCGGCCGCGAAGAAGGCGATCGTGTCGGCGACGGGAAAGCGGCCGAGCACCTTGCGGATCGCCGCGGGAGAACTGCCGGCGAAATCCGCCTCCGACACCGCGACGTGCGTCGCGTTGCAGCGTCCTCCACCCGCCACGAGGATCTTGGCGCCGAGCGTCCGGGCGCCGTCCACCACCATGATCGAGCACGGTCGCCCTGCCGCGGCCCGTCCGGCCCACGTGGCCGCGAAGAGCCCCGCGGCGCCGGCTCCGATCACGAGAATGTCGCAGGCGAGCCCCGGCGCGCGTCCCGTTCCCTCCGCGGGCGTCACGGCTCCGTCATCCGACCGTCGAGCCGTGGCACCCATGCCTCGACCGCCTACCAGAGGTGATGGACGAGCGGGCGGATCGACTCGTCGTAGACGCGCCGCACCTGCTCGCGGGTCGCCGCATCGAGCGACGCCATCCGCGTCGCCCCGACGTTCTCCGCCACCTGGCCGGGGCGACGGGCGCCCGGAATCACCGTCGAGACGGCGTCGAAGGAGAGGATCCACGCCAGCGCGAACTGCGCGAGCGTCGCACCCGCCGGCACGAGCGGCCGCAGCCGTTCCACCGCCGCGAGGCCGGTCTCGTAGTCCACCCCCGAGAACGTCTCGCCTCGATCGAACATCGCGCCCTCGCGATTGAAGGCCCGATGATCGTCGGCGGGGAACGGTGTCTCGCGCGAGAGCCGCCCCGTGAGCAGGCCGCGCGCGCGCGGCACCCGCGCGATCACGGCCACGCCACGCCGCGCGGCTTCGCCGAAGAACGTCTCCGCGGGACGCTGCCGGAAGATGTTGAAGATGATCTGCACGCTCGCGACATGCGGCAGTTCGATCGCGGCGAGCGCCTCGTCGATCGTCTCGACGCTGACGCCGTATGCGGCCACCTTCCCCGCCGCCACGAGCCGGTCGAGGGCGGCGAACGTCCCGGGGCGCCGATAGACCGCCGTGGGCGGGCAGTGGAGCTGGACGAGGTCGAGCCGCTCCACGGCGAGGTTCGTGAGGCTCCGGTCCACGAAGGCGGTGAGGTTCGCCTCGTTGTAACCGTCCGCCACGTGCGGGTTGAGACGGCGACCCGCCTTCGTGGCCACGAAAAACGGCTCGGTCCGCTCCCGCCGCAGCCGCGCGATGAGCCGCTCGGAGAGGCCGTCGCCATAGACGTCGGCGGTGTCGAAGAAATCGATGCCGTGGTCGAGCGCGGCGTGGAGCGTGGCCATCGATTCGGCCTCGTCGGCGCCGCCCCACTGCGCGCCGCCGATGCCCCAGGCGCCGAAACCGATCTCGGAAACCCGTCGTCCCGTCCTTCCAAAAGCTCGCGTCTTCATGGTCGTGCCCGCCGTGCGTGGTGAAGCCTGCAGGGAGTGTGGACGAAGAACGCCTACACTTCCAGCACCGAGTCCCAACCGTCAGACGGGCGATTCTTTCCATGGCCGCACCACGCGAGGACGACACCCGTCACAGCACCACGCGCGACGCGTCGTGGTGGCGCGAGCGTCGGGCCCGTCCGCTCGCGATGGTCGGCGGACTGCTCGTCGTCACCGGCATCCTCCACGTGGGCGTGTGGGCGATCCTCGGAGGCCCTTGGGAGGGGCCGGTGAGCTGGCGCAAGCCCATCCTCTTCGGACTGTCGGGCGGCCTCACGAGCCTGTCGCTCGGCTGGGTGTGGTCGCTGCTTCCGTACCGGCGGGGCGACACCTGGCTGGCGGCGATCACGGCGTGGGCCCTGCTCGTGGAAGTCGCGCTGATCGATCTGCAGTGCTGGAGGGGAGTGGCGAGCCACTTCAATCGCAGCACGACGCTCGATGCCGGCCTCTACGACGCGATGGGTGCGCTCATCCTGCTCGTGACGCTGGTCGCGGCGGATCTCGCGGTGCGGTTGCACCGGGTGCCGACCGCCCTCGAAGCGGACATGCGCGCGGCTGCCCGCGTGGGCCTGGTCCTGTTCCTCGTGTCATGTGTCCTCGGCATCTGGGTGAGCGTGCACGGTGATCTCGAGGTGTCGCGCGGACGATCACCGGAGGTCTACGGAGCGGCCGGCGTGCCCAAGTTTCCGCACGGCGCCGCGATCCACGCGCTCCAGTGGCTGCCGCTCCTGGCGTGGGCGGCGCGCCGCGCGGGCCTCCCCTGCGCCGCACGGGTGCGACTCGTCGCTGCGGCGAGCGTCGGCAGCTGGCTGATCCTCGTCTACGCGCTCGCGCAGACGCTCTCGGGCCGCACGCGCTTCGACGTCACGCCGGTCACCGGGGCGCTCGTGGGGCTCGGCATCGCGCTCGTCGGTCTGCCCTGGCCGCTCGTCGGCCTCGCGTGGATCAGGCGACTCCGGCGGGGCGACACGGCGACCGTGCCCGGGAATTCCGTGCCGGCCGTGGAGCCGGCCGCGGGGCACTGGTAGGCTTCGCTCCCGGCCATGCAGGCCAGCGGGGGCGAGGGTGACTCAACGGCGATCGAGTCAGCATGGCCGCTCGCCTGGGACGGCAGCCAGCTGCGGCGCGTCATGCACGGACTCATCTTTTTCTACATCCAAAAATTTGCCGAGGCGCTCGCGCTCGGCACGAGCGGCCAGGCGCGGCTCCGCACGACGGTGACGACGGCGGGCAAGACCTACCTGCCATCGAGGGCCTACCCCGATGCGGAGGCGGTGTCCCTGCTCACGAACGTGGCCGAGGCCGCCGATCGGCCGTTGGGAGACATGCTCCGCGAGTTCGGCATCTTCCTCGCGCCGCATCTGGTGAAGGTCGCCGGGCGGCACATCGACCGCGCGTGGCGGACCCTCGACCTCGTCGAACACACCGAGAACGTCATCCATGCCATGATCCGTTCGACGACCCCGGGTGCGACGCCCCCGGTGATCCAGACGGTCCGGCTGGCACCGGACGAGCTGCAGCTCGTGTACACCTCGGAGCGGCAGCTCTGCCGGCTGGCGGTCGGCATCGTGACGGGGCTCGGCCGGCACTTCGGCGAGTTCGTCGACGTCAGCGAGGACACCTGCATGCTGCGGGGTGACCCGTTCTGCTCGTTCGTCCTGCGCACCCTGGCGGCTGACACGCACGACTCGGGCGGCGTCCACGCGGAGACGGTCGTCCTGCCCGCCGGATCGAGGGCGTCGCCTGCCGGCGACGTGGCGATCACGGGCCGTGCGGTCGACGGCGTCGACGAGGACCTGCCGGCAACGATCGGGGGCCATCGCATCCTGCGGCTCCTCGGCCGCGGAGGCATGGGACGCGTCTACCTCGCCTACGACGAGCGGCTCCAGCGCGAGGTCGCGATCA
>JBJTBO010000319.1:0-2221 GCA_046091445.1 Planctomycetaceae bacterium
CACGATCGCCATCCGGTCCGGAGCGACGGGCGATGGCCGCACGGCCGCGTGGGCCCGCGCCGCCCGCACGATCCCCTCGGCGACGGCCTGGCTCGTCATCGTGGCGCCGCTCACGCCCTCGACGCCGGTGGCGGCCGGGTCGATGCCGGCGATCTCCTCGAGCGACATGCCCCGCCAGAGCCGGCGAAACGCCCGATCGTCGCGCACGTAGCCCACGTAGGGCTCGTTGTCGTAGCTCGCGGTCACGAGGACGCCGGCGACGCGGCCGGTGGTGTCGAACGCCACGACCGCGTCGGTCGGACCCTGGTAGCCGATGACGCGATCGGCGGCGGGGCTCGTGCGCAGGGCCCAGCCAAGCGGCGTGCCCGCGGCGTCGGTCACGCGGATGACCGCGGGCACCCCCGCGTCGGGCGCGAGCCCCGTCGCCCTCGGAAACACCCTGCGGAGGTCGTCGAGTGAGGGCTCGACGTCGAACCGGCTCGTCGCCGCGGAGCCGCCGAGCCGCAGCGCGAGTGCCTCCCGGATGGCGAGGCTCGTGAGCGTCGAGCCGGCGACGGCGTCGGCCCGCGATGCGCCCCCCGCGGCGAGCTCGTCGAGCGACCGGCCGGCGAGCGACGCGAGAAAGCCCGGGGCACGCTCGATCGCGAGCACGTGGTCGCGCGTGTCGCCGCTCGAGAGGATCTCCACACCGGCGACGACGAGATCGCGATCGCAGACGACGAGGAGATCGGTCGGGCCGGAAAACCCGATGGCCGCGTCACCGGCGGGCGATGTCCGCAGGATCGTGCCGACCCGTTCACCCGCCGCATCCACCAGATCGCGTCCGCCGGCCACGGCGGCCGCGTCGCCGCCGATCGCCACCGCCCCGGGGACGTGGGCCTGCACGCGGGCAAGCGACACGTCCGCGAGATCGGCGGTCTGCCGTCGCGCGAGCCTGCGGGCGTGCGCCGCGTGCACGAGCAGGACGATCGCCGCGACGACCGCCAGCCGGAGCACGTGGCCGGCAAGCATTCGGGCTCGTGCGGGGATCGCCCTCATGGCCTGCGCCTACCGCCCGGCCGGCACGAGCATGACGGCGTCGGCATGGGCGTTGCCCTTCGCGTCCTCGGTCGAGATGACGACGACGCACTCGTCTCCCGCGCCGAGCGTGACGCGTCCCGCCGAGCCAAAGCCGCCGGGGAGCGGTGCGGGCTGCTGCATGTCGAAGCGGACGGCGCTGCGGCCCGCCGCCGTCTCCACGAGCACCGGCACCGAAGAGCCACGGTTCTCGTGCGGCTGCCAGGCGACGAGCACGTCGTAGGCGCCCGCGGCGGGAGCCCGCAGCGCATAGCGGGCCTTCGAGCCGGTGTTCGGACCGGCGTAGTGATAGCCGTAGCCGACATAGCCGCGGAGGCCGCTCCCCTCGTGCCATGCGCCCTCGAGCACGGCCTCGCGGTCGTCACGCACCACGGCGCGACGCTCGGCGGCGAGCTTCGCCGGATCGAGGCCGGTCGGCGGGCCGTGCGGGCCGGCGAGCGGCAGGGCGTCGGCGGGAATCTCGATCGGGTCGGCGAGCGTCGCCCGGCGGGCCTTGCCGGGCAGCTGGAGGAGCTCCTCCATGTCGGCCCAGTACGTCTCGTAGACGCCGCGTGGTGTCGTGGCCCGCTTGACCGCCACGCTCGCCGCCTTGCCCACGACCTCGCCCATCATGCCGCAGGTCTTCATGACGCGCACGGTGCCGAGCGCCTCGTGCGTGACCGAGATGCAGCGGCCCGCCATGAAGAGGTTTTCGACGTCCTTGGAATAGAAGCAGCGATACGGGACGGGGTAGCCGTACGAGCGGTCGACGCGGCGGTCGTGCTCGGCGATCGAGATGAACGGATTGTCCGGAAACTTCCTCGCGTACTCCTCCTTGGGATAGTGCAGGTCGATCGACCAGGTCGAGGGGACGCAGCCGTCGGGAAACTCCCGCTTGTCCACGATGTCGTCCTGCGTGAGCACGACGTCGCCGAGGATTCGCCGGCTCTCGCGCGGCCCCCCGATCGCCGCCACCCACGTCAGCACGGCGGTCGCGTGGTCGGCGGCGCCGTCGCCGTTCTTTATGGCGTTGAATGCACCGAAGACCGCCCGCAGGTTCCAGTCGCGGATGCCCTCGGCGTCGCCGAGCGGGTCCTTGTCGAAGCCGCTCTCCCAGAACCACTGGCCGTGGTGGTCGCGCGGATAGGGAAAGTCGTCCATCGTG
>JBJTBO010000320.1:0-3538 GCA_046091445.1 Planctomycetaceae bacterium
GACCATGATCGTGCTTGCTCGCATCATAACGCCGTGCGTCATGACCGCCGGTCTGCCGACCGATGCCGACGGCGGCTTCTCCGCCGGGGCCAGCGCATCCATCGCGGCCCGCGTGCAGCGGGCCGCGGTCGTGGCGATCGGTCCGGGAATCGGCCGCTCGTCCGACGTGGTCGGGATCGTGGACGCGCTCTGGCGCGACGCGGCCTGTCCCGTCGTCGACCCTGCCGACGCCCTCTGGGCGCTCGCCCGCCTGCCGCGGACGGCATGGCCGCTGCATGCCGGGCCGCGGATCGTCACGCCCCATGCGGGCGAGATGGCCAGGCTCGCGGGGCACGCGGGGGATCGGCGGGCCGAGCGCGACTGGCTCGAACAGGCGGCCCGCCACCTGGCGCACGAGGCCGCCGTCGTGGTGGTGCTCAAGGGCGCGGGCTCGCTCGTCGTGGATGGCAGCGGCGAGGCACGCAACGAGACGGGCAATCCCGGACTCGCGACCGCGGGCACCGGAGACGTTCTCACGGGCGTCGTCGCCGCGCTCGTCGCGCAGGGCCTCGCACCGTTCGCCGCCGCGCGGCTCGGCGCGTGGCTGCACGGTCGCGCGGGGGACGTCGCGGCACAGGCGTTCGGCGAGTGGTCGCTCACGGCACGGGACGTGATCGACCGCCTCCACATCGCGATCCGCGAGGCCGCCCGCGCGGGCTGCCGCCCGGCCGCACGGGGGCCGAGCGGCCGTGCGTCGGTCAGCGCCGACCGCGGGTCGCGAGCAGCGCGGCCCGCGTCACGTCCACGACACCGTCGTCTCGCGCGATCCAGAGCCGCAGGCCCTCGCGCGGCGTGACCCGCTCGCCGCCCGTGAACGAGCCGAAAGCGGGCATCACGAGCCGTGCCTCCTCCGCCACGAAGCACCGTTCGGTCAGCCGGTCGCCGCTGGGCGCCCGGATCGACACGGTGGGATGGAGGTGACCCGCGACCGTGAAGCAGGGCCCCCGGTCCGCGGGTGGAGGCGTGTCGGGCTCGTGGACGAAGTGAAACGGGGGTTCGTGGACCGTTGGCTCGCAGGCGTCGAGGCCGACGTCGCGCGGCAGCCGCCCGACGGCGCGGTCGTGGTTGCCCGGCACGAGCACCACGCGGGTGCGCGGGAACGACCGCCGCGTCGCCGTGAACTCGGAGAGCACGCGTTCGGTGCAGCCGCCCCGCGCGTGGAACAGGTCGCCGAGGATGAGCAGCCGGTCCGCACCGGTGTCGCGGACGAGCGCCGCGAGCCGGGCCAGGTCGCGTGCCGACGTGCCCTCGGGCACCGGGATGCCGGCCCTCCGGAAGGTCGCGGCCTTCCCGAGGTGCAGGTCCGCCACGAGGAGCGTGCGGCTGACGGGAATCCACGCCGCCCGACCGGACAGGAGCACGATGTCGGACGCCGCCGCGTCGGCCGTGCCGATCGTCGGTGTCACGGGCGCGGCTCCCGCAAGGCGTCCGCGGCGGCGGCCTCCGGCGCGGCGTGACCGGCCGCCGTGCGCTCGAGCTCGGCGGCCATCTCGGTGATCCGCTCGAGCCACCCCTGGGACGTGAGCCGTGACTGGATGAACTCCGCCCAGATCGGAAAGGCCAGCGGCGAGAGCCGCGGCGTCTCGATGACGTGGATCGCGCTCGTCGTGAGCCGGTCGAGCGTGTCGCGCAGCCTCTGAAATTCGAACTGCTGCTCGAGCACCTCGCGACGCGCTTGGGCGAGCAGCATGTTGTCGCGGTCGTGCTCCGTGAGCACGTCGAAGATGAGCCCCGCCGAGGCCTGCGTCTGCCGGTTCGTCCGGCCGGCACCCGACACGAGGCCGGCGACCCGCGCGATCTCGCGAAAATGCCGTCTGGCCATCTCGGTGCCGTTGAGGCACTCGAGCAGGTCGTCCAGCAGCCGCGCGGGGGAGAGGAGGCGCCGCCAGGCCGCCTCGTCGGCGGCAGGGACGGCACGGCCTGCGATCTCGAAGCCCCAGACGGTCGCGGCCATCGACAGCGTGCTCGCCCGACGGCTCGCGATCCGCCACGCGACGAGGGTCGCGAGCCCCTCGTGCACGAGCCGGCCGGCGAACGGGAAGACGAAGGCGTGCTCCCCGTCGCGGCCCGACCAGCGCTCCACGAGCAGGGTGTCGTGGTCGGGCAGCCGGCTCCAGCGCGCCTGGATCTCGAGCAGGGGCAGGACCGCCCGCACCTCGCGGGGCAGGGGGCTCGCGGGGTCGGCCTGCCCGGCGCGGCGGACGAGGTCGAGCACCGCCGATGAGAGCAGCGTGGAGAGCGGCATGCGTCCGCCGTTCCAACGCGGCACCTGCAGCCCCTGCGTGCCGCGGGCGCGCTTCACCCAGGCCGTCGTGCCATCGAAGCGGAAGAGCACGAGCGGCCGGCCCGCGAAGAGGAACCGGTCGCCGGTGTGGAGCCGCGAGACGAAGGACTCCTCGACCGTGCCCAGGCGCCCGCCGCGGAGCCACTTCACGTCGACCGTGGCATCGCCGCTGATCGTGCCGATGCTCATGCGATGCCGTCGCGCGATGCCGGGGCTCGCCACGTACCAGCGGCCAAACCGCTCCTTGATCCGGGCATAGTCGGGATAGGCCGCGAGCGCGGGACCGCCTCGCGCCGCAAAATCGAGCGCCCAGCGCCAGGCTGCGGGGTCGAGGTCGGCGAAGGCATGGGTGGACCGCACCTCGGCGAGCAGCTCCTCCTCGCGGAAACCGCCGCTGCACGCGACGGTCACCACGTGCTGCGCGAGACAGTCGAGGGCGCCGGTCAGCGGGCGGCGGGCCTCGGCGACGCGCCGGCTCGCCGCCTCGGTGGCGGCCGCACACTCCACCAGCTCCAGCGCGTGCGTGGGCACGCAGACGAGCCGGCCCGTCGCACCCGGCGCATGACCGCTGCGACCGGCGCGCTGCAGGAGCCTCGCAATGCCCTTCGGGCTGCCGACCTGCACGACCTGCTCGACCGGCCCGAAATCGACGCCGAGGTCGAGGCTGGACGTGGCGACGACGCAGCGGAGGCTGCCGCGACGCAGTCCCTGCTCGGCGTCGGCCCGCAGCGCGTGGTCGACCGAGCCGTGATGGAGCGCGATCGCGTCCTTCCAATCGGGCCGCGCCGAGCGGATCGCGTCGTACCACCGTTCGGCCTGGGACCGCGTGTTGGTGAAGACGAGCGTGGTGCTGGCCCGCTCGAGCACGTCGAGCACCTGGGGCAGGAGCCGCATCCCCATGTGGCCCGCCCAGGGAAAACGCTCGATCGGTGCGGGGATGAGGGTCTCGATCCGGAGCGGCCGCGGCACGTCCGCCGAGATGAGGCGTGCGGCGGCGGTGCGCCCCGGGCCGACGAGGGCGGAGAGCGCCTCGGCCAGGTTCGCGAGCGTGGCCGAGAGGCCCCACGTCACGAGCCCCGGCCGGAAGGCCCGCAGTCGCGCGAGCGCGAGCTCGGTCTGCACCCCGCGCTTGGTGGAGAGCAGCTCGTGCCACTCATCGACGACGACCGTGTCGAGCGCGGCGAAGACCTCGTGGGCGTCGTCGAGCGAGAGCAG
>JBJTBO010000321.1:0-3369 GCA_046091445.1 Planctomycetaceae bacterium
CGCGCCGGGAGGCCGGCCAGGCGAGCCGACGCGATCGCGTCGGCAGCCAGGGCCTCGTCGTAGAGCCTCGTCGCGCAGGGTCGCACGGCCGATGGCCCGCCGCCGATCGCCTCCGCCCACGGCCGCCGGACCAGGTCGAGATGATCGCTCACGATGACAACCTCGCCGGCGCGCATGTCCGGACGCAGTCCCCCGGATGCGTTGGTCAGGAGCAGCGTGGTCGCCCCGAGTGCGGCAAGCAGCTCCACTCCCCGACCGAGCGCCTCCGGCGCGAATCCCTCGTAGCCATGCACGCGCCCCTGCAGGATCGCGATGGGGACCCCCGCGAACGTGCCGCACACGATGCGTCCGGCATGCCCGGTGGCGGTCGAACGGCACAGCCAACCGGTATCGGCAGCCGCGATCGCGACCTGATCCTCGACCGTGTCGGCGACCGCACCCAGTCCCGTGCCGAGCACGACGCCGATCGCGGCCGCGCGTTCGCGATCGGGCACGGTGGCCCACGCCCCGGCCATCCGGACCGCCCGCGCAGCCGCTCGCGCACCCGGACGGGGCGTCGTCGCACGACTCTCGGCTGGCTCCACGTCGTCTTCCGCCTCCATGCAGGACGGCCTTGCGAGGGCCGATGGTCCCTCACCGCTCACTTTATATATCCTGTGAGCACGTCACCCCGGGGCCGAAGGGGTGCCAGCCGCCCAGTGATCCGCGGCCATGAAATCACCCCTGGAAGTCACCCCTGGAAGCCACCACCGATGCCCACCCGAGCCGAGCAGTTCGCGGGTCTCTCCGTCGCGATCGTCACGCCCTTCCGTGACGGCGCCGTCGACTACGAACGGCTGCGGGAGCAGATCGATTTTCAGGCGGCGGCAGGCACGACCTGCATCTGCCCGGTGGGCACGACCGGCGAATCGCCGACGCTCACGCACGACGAGCACGAGCGGGTGATCGCCGCGAGCGTCGAGGCGGCTGCCGGCCGCATGCTCGTGATGCCGGGCACCGGCAGCAACTCGACCGCGGAGGCGGTCCGCCTGACGAGGTTCGCCGCGAGGGCGGGTGCCGACGCGGCCCTCGTCGTCGGCCCCTACTACAACCGGCCCACGCAGGCCGGTCTCGAGGCGCACTTTCGCGCGTTGGCCGAGGCCGTCGACGTGCCGATCTGCGTCTACAACATCCCCGCACGGACGGGTCGCAACATCGAGCCGGAGACCATCATCCGCCTCGCCGACGTGCCGACGATCGCCATGCTCAAGGAGGCGACGGGATCGATGGATCAGGCCTCGCAGGTCATCGCGGCGACCGACCTGACGGTCCTCTCCGGTGACGACAGCATGACGCTGCCGCTCATGGCGATCGGGGGTCGCGGGGTGATCTCCGTGGTGGGCCACATCGTGCCGGGCGACATGCTGGCACTCTGCGATGCCTTCGACGCCGGTGACCTGCGGGCCGCCCGCGAGTGGCACGCGAAGCTCTTCACCCTCGCCCGCGACCTGCTCGGACTGGCGAGCAATCCGATCCCGATCAAGGCGGCGATGGCGATGCTGGGACGCGACTCGGGCGAGGTCCGGCTGCCGCTCGTGCCCCTCGAGCCGGCCCTGGCCGTGCGCCTCAGACAGGCCCTCGTCGGCTACGGAGCCACGCTCCCACAGCCGGCTTGAGCTCGCGGACGATACGACGAGCGGGCGACGAGGCGGGCGACCGGGCTCGTGACGCAGCGGCCCGCTCAGGCGAGCACGCGGAGAGTCGCCCCGACCGCGTCGAATCGCGCTATCGTGACATCATGGTCGTCGGCGATGCCCGCCGCACCGAGTCGTTCCACGAGCGACCGGGCCGCGGCGGATGACTCACAGCATGCCATGACCGCCGGCCCCCAGCTGCTCTGGGCCCCCGGCGCACCCATGTCGGCGAGCGCATCGAGGAGGGCCGTCGTCGCGGCCGCGTGCGGTACCGCGTGCGCCGCGGGCTCGAAGGGAAGTCCGGCGAGCCGGCCGTAGCGTCGCACCGCATCCGCGAACTCCGCAAAGCGACCCTCGCTGGCGGCGGGCACGAGCTCGAGCAGCGCGATCCGCGCGAGCTCCGCCGAGACCTCGCACGCCATCGGCGGCAGCGATCCGAACGCCGCGCGCTCCGCCTCGCCATGGAGACCGACGGCGTCCCGCCGGATGAGCAGGACACAGCGCCAGGCCTCGGGCAGGTGCACCCGCGCGACCAGCGGCGAGAACGCGCGCGCGGCGTCATCCTCCGTGACCGCAGGCATCGTGACGACACGGCCGGCCTCGACGATCAATCCACCGCCGCCGAAGCCGTACACGCCGACGCATGAGCGTTTGCCCCGTCCCGAGGCGCGGGCGAGTCCGATCGCCTCTCGTTCACCGAAACGACGCTCCCCGCCCACGATTCCCGGCTCGGCCGGCGGCTGCGACCCCTCCGCGCGGCGCGGCCCGTGGCCCGCGTCGCCGCGCCATGCCTCGAGTGCGTCGATCGCCGCCGCGACGGCGAGCCCGAGCTGCGTGCCGCTGCCGAGCCCGACGTGCGACCGGGGGGCTGAGACGACCTCGATCGTGCACGACAGCGGGCCTCCGCCCCGATCCACGGCGCACTGGCGGGCGAACTGCAGGGCCCGGTCGGCGAGCGGCCCCCGCGCCTCGAAGCGCGGGGAGCGCCATGCACGCAGCACCACCCCGGGACGGTCGAGCATCACGCCCACGCCCCCGTACGCGCGCCTGCCGGCGTGGCCGAACGAGAGCATGCCGATGTGGATGCGGGCGGGCGTCCGCACCTCGACGGCCTCGGGCGCGGGGGCGGATGGTGCGTCGAGCGACATGCAGGCGCGTCGGGGACGACGAGACTCCGAAGCGAGGCCTTCGGCGGGCTCCAGCATAGACGATCGCCCCGCCCGCTCAGCCGGAGGACGCGCGATCCGCCAGGAGCGCGAACGCCTCGTGCTCCGGCCCGCCGCCGGTCTTCGTGACGAGGGGAGCGAGATCGGCGAGCCGTCGCCGGACCTCGTCCGCGCCGAGGAGATGGAGACGCGTCACGAGGATCGCCGCCTCCACGACCGCGTGGGCGGCCCGGTTGAAGCCGAGAAAGGGCCGGCCCTCGTGCGTCGCCACGAGCCAGACCTCGCGCCACCTCCACGCCCGACGCGTGGGCGTCTTCCACGTCACCGACGACGTCCTCCTCCTCGCGCGGCGCGTCGCGGGCGTGCCCGTCGCGCCCGCCGCACGTTCAGCCGCCGCGGTGGGGGGCTGGCTCCTCGCGGACGCCTGCCAGGCGTGGGAGTTCGTCATCGAGGCGGTGGATGATTCCGCCGAACGCACGCGGCTCGAGGCCCGCGTCGTGGCGACGCACGAGGGCCGGCCCTTTCTCGGC
>JBJTBO010000322.1:0-21602 GCA_046091445.1 Planctomycetaceae bacterium
GCATGACGAAGCCGGTCATCGCGCTGGCCGCGCTCACGCTGTACGACGAGGGCAGGTTCACGCTCGACGAACCCATCGCGAAGCACTGCCCGGAGTGGGCCGCCCCGCGCGTCAAGGAGGGCGACGCGGTCGTGCCCGCTCGGGCGGCCATCACGCCGCGCATGCTCATGAGCCACTCGAGCGGGCTCGGGTATGGAGGCGGCCGGGCCGCGGCGGCGATGGCCTACCAGGCGATGACGAGGCCGGGCGCGACCTTGAAGGACTTTTCCGAAGCCGTGGCGAACGAGCCGCTCATGTTCGAGCCCGGCACCAGTTACAGCTACGGCATGGGCCTCGACATCCTCGGCCGGTATCTCGAGGCCCTCACCGGCCGGCCGCTCGACGTCATTCTGAAGGAGCGGCTCTTCGGCCCGCTCGAGATGCCCGACACGGATTTCCACGTGCCGGCAGCGAAGGTCGGTCGCCTCTGCCAGATCTACGGCCAGCCCAGCCCCGGCGTACTCGTGCCGGGCACCGACCTGGCCGCGGTCACGACCAAGCCCACGCTCTGCCTCGGCGGGCACGGCCTCTTTGGCACGATCGGCGACTACGAGCGGCTCTGCCGCATGATCCTGAACCGCGGCGAGCTCGACGGCGTGCGGGTGCTGAAGCCCGAGACGGTGGACCTCATCTTCGAGAACCACCTGACGCATCCCACGATGAAATACGGCCTCGGCGGGATCGTCAACGGCGCCGGCAGCTACGGCTGGGGCGGCGCGGACGGCACGCAGTTCGTCGTGGACCGCAGCCAGCGCACCTCCACGCTCTTCATGGTGCAGACCCAGCACTACAAGGCGCCTACGTATCCCGCGTTTCTCGCGCTCGCGAACGAGGCGTGCGGGCTGGCTGCCCCCGGAGCCCGCCGCAGGGCCGCCCGCTGACCAATCCCCATGAGCATGGCAGACCCGACACCCCGTGGCAGGAACCGTGTGCACACCTCCGTGAGCCTCATGCGCAGCCGACACATCCGATTCATCAGTGCCGCGATCGCAGTCGTCGCGTGCGGCGGCGTGCTCGTCCGCCAGTCCCGCGGCCAGAACGCCGTCGAGCAGCGGTTCGATCAGCTCGACCGCAACGGCGACGGCGGGGTGACGCCCGACGAGCTGCCGGCCGCCGAGTTCTTCAGGCGGCTCGACCTCGACGGCGACGGCGTGATCAGGAAGCCGGAGGCAGTCGAGGCCGTCCAGAAGGGGGCGCTGCGGGATCTCGCGAAACGGGAGCCGCCCTCGTCGTCGGGATCGCAGGCTCTCGTGGCGAGCGCCACGACGCCCGCTCCCGCGGAGCCGCCGGTGCGGCAGGGACCGCGGCCGGTGCGGCCGGGCGATCACGGGATCGGTCGCCGCGTCGCCGACACGACGTTCACCGACCTCACCGGCACGCCGCGGTCGCTCGCCGAGGTGGCCGACGGTCGGATCACGGTGATCGCGCTGACGAGCACGAGCTGCCCGCTGAGCAGGAAGTATCTGCCCACGCTCGTCGAGCTCGTGGATGCGACGGCCGCCGACGTCGCCTGGGTACTCGTCAACCCCGTCGCCACCGACACGGTCGCCGACATGCGGGCCGCCGCGGCACGCTTCGGCGACCGGGTGACCTACGTGCACGATGCCGAGGGCCGGCTGGCCGCGACCGTCGGCGCCACGAGCACCACCGACGTCGTTGTGCTCGCCACCGACCGCGCCATCGCGTACCACGGCGCGATCGACGACCAATACGGCTTCGGCTACGCGCTCGACGCACCCCGCAGGCACTACCTCGCCGACGCGCTGGCCGCGATCCGCGCGGGGGGTGCGCCGCTCGTCGCGGCGACCGAGGCGCCGGGGTGCCTGCTCGAGCAGCCCGCCGACCCGACGCCGACCGCAGAGGTGACCTACCACGGCCGGATCTCACGGATCGTCGGAAGGCACTGCGTCGAGTGCCATCGTGACGGCGGCGTCGGTCCGTTTCCGCTCGACACCTACGACGACCTGGTCGCACACGCAGCGATGGTCCGCGAAGTGGTCGAGCGCGGCGTGATGCCCCCGTGGTTCGCGGCGGCGCCGCCCCCCGACACCGAGACCGGCCGCGTCCACACGCCGTGGGCCAACGACCGGGCGCTCGCCGCGGCCGAGAAGGCCGACCTCGTGGTCTGGCTCGCCGGCGGCAGGCCCGAGGGCGATCCCCGTGAGGCCCCGCCGCCGCGGAGCTTCGGCGACGGCTGGCAGATCGGCACGCCCGACGCGGTCTTCGAGTTCGCCGAGCCCGTGCCGATCAAGGCGACCGGCACGATGCCCTACCAGACCGTGATCGTGGAGACGCACCTGCCCGAGGACCGCTGGGTGCAGGCGATCGAGGTGCAGCCTGGGGACCGCAACGTCGTGCACCATGCGCTCATCCATGTGGCCGGTGATGACGCGAACGCTGGCGACCTCGAGGGAGGCGGCGACCGGCGGGGCGATGCCGCCGCCGAGGAACGCGGCGGCTTCTGGGGCGAGTACGTGCCCGGGCAGAACACGCTCGTCTACCCCGAAGGCTTTGCGAAAAAACTCCCGCGGGGGGCGCGGCTGAGGTTTCAGATGCACTACACGCCGAACGGCACCGCCACGACCGACCGCACCCGCGTGGGCGTGATCTACGCGAAGGAGCCGCCGCGGCACGAGGTTCGCGTGGCGGGGATCGTGAATGCCCGGATCTCGATCCCGCCCGGCGCCGCCGACCATCGCGAGGAGGCGTCGCTGCGGCTGCCGTTCGACGCCACGATCATGGGCTTCCTGCCCCACATGCACTTGCGCGGCAAGGCGTGCCGCTACGAACTCGTCCGCGGCGACGGATCGCGCACCACGCTCCTCGACATCCCGCGGTACGACTTCAACTGGCAGCTCCTCTACCGCTATGCCGAGCCGCTCGCGCTCGCCGCCGGCGACACCCTCGTGTTCACCGCCTGGTACGACAACAGCCCCGCCAACCCGGCGAACCCCGATCCGACGAAGACCGTCCGCTGGGGACCGCAGACGTTCGACGAGATGCACCTCGGCTACGTCGAGTATTTCGTCCCGGGGCTCGCCGCGGGCGAGTCTCCCCCCGGACTGCGCCGCGGCGCCGGCCGAGGTGCGGGCATCGACGCGGTGTTTCGGCGGCTTGACCGTGACGGCGACGGCCGGCTCATGGGCGACGAACTGCCTGCCGCGCAGCGCGACACCCTCCTGCAGCTCGACACCGACGGTGACGGCGCCCTCACGCTCGAGGAGGCCCGCCGTCTGCGACGCTGAGGGCCACTGGCGACGCCGTCGGCTGGGCCGTGGATTCGGCTCCGGCGGGGACGGCTCACGGGCCGGCGAGGTACAGTTCATGGCCGAAGGAATGACCGCCGCCATGACCATCGCCAGCCTCGACTCCGAGTCTTTCGACGCGGCGCGTCGGCTGCTCGAGCAGCACGTCACGATCGATGCCGCCTATGTGCTCGGGTCGGCCGTGACTGGGCGCCTTCGGCCAGACAGCGACATCGATATCGCCATCCTGCTGCGACCAGCCGCCGTACTGTCGGTCGCGGATCGGATGGGGCTCACGGTGGAGCTCGGGAGCATCCTCGGGCGCCCGGTCGATCTCGGCCTACTCTCGCACGCCAACCTCGTTTATGCGAAGGAGGCGGTCGCATACGGCCGTCTCATTTTCGAGCGGGATCACCGCATCACGGCCCGTTTTGCGATGCTCACGCTTTCGATGTACGCCGCCCTGCAGGAAGCCCGGCGGGAGGTGCTTCGTGCCTACGCCGCCTGACGACATTCTGCTCAACAAGGCGGCGATCATCGAGCGGTGCATCCGCCGGATTCGCGAGGAAGCCGCCGCCGCACCGGGATTCGACAGCTTCACCCACCTCGACGCTCTCACGCTCAATATCGAACGGGCCTGCCAGGCCTCGATCGACATGGCGATGCATGTTGTCGCAGATCGCCACCTTGGCGTTCCGCAAAGCATGGCCGAAGGATTCACGCTGCTCGCTCGAGCGGGCGTCATCGACGCGAACCTCTCCGCCTCCCTCCAAGGCATGGTCGGCTTCCGAAACGTGGCCATCCACCAATATGAGCAGCTGGACCTGAGTGTGCTCCGCTGGGTCGTGGACGCCGGTTACCGCGACTGGATTCGACTTGGGGAGTTGCTCGGTGTTTCGATCCGCCCCTGATCGACACGCCGTCGGTGCAGGCAGGCAGCCTGCGGGGAACATGGGGTCGTTGATCCCTGGCTTATCCATGAGCGCGACCCGGGAGACGGGAGCACGTGGTTTACGACCCACGTGTCGGATGGATCCTCCCGCGCGTCAGCCGTCGCGGTAGAAGGAGCTGGCGAAGTAGTCGTCCTTGAGGTGCCGCAGGCCCACGAGCAGGATGGCCGAGGCGGGGAGGGCCAAGAGGACGCCGAAAAACCCGAACACCTGTCCGAAGGCGAGCAGGGCGAAGACCACCGCGAGCGGATGGAGCCCGATGCGGTCGCCGACGATGCGGGGCGTGAGGACGAAGCTTTCGAGCAGCTGGCCCACGCCGAATACGATCGCCACGGCGACGAGATTTCGTGCCGGAGTGTCCCCGAGCGCGGCGGCGACGAGCGCGAGGACGAGGCCCGAGCCGAAGCCGAGGTACGGCACGAAGGCGAGGCCTCCGGCGACCAGCGCGATCGGCAGGGCGAACTCGATCCCTCCCAGCCACAGGGCCGCGGCGTAGTAGGCGGCCAGCAGTCCCATCACCGCCAGCTGCCCGCGCAGGAACTCGGCGAGCACCGCGTTGATCTCCGCGGCGATGGTGCGCACCCGCTGATGGATGCGGCGCGGCACGAACTGGTCGATGCGGGCCACGATCGTGTGCCAATCCGCGAGCAGGTAGAAGAGGACGACGGGGATGAGCAGCAGGTTCGCGATCCATCCGGCGAGGGCGAGCCCGCCGCTCCGTGCCGACGAGAGCACCCGCCCGAACAGCTCCTCGCTCCCCTGCACCTTTTCGCTCAGCAGGGCCTTGATCGACTCGAAGTCGACGTGCACCTCGCGGCCCAGCGTCGCCTCGAGCCACGGGGCGAGCGACGCGTCGAGCCGGTCGAGCATCCCCGGCACGCGGGCCGCGAGCTCGGCCGCCTCCGTGCGGACGAGCGGCGCCACGATGAGCAGGAGCGCGAGGACCGCGAAGAACCCGCAGAGGATCACCAGTCCGGCCGCCGTCGACCGCGACAGGCGATGCCGCGCGAGCCAATCGACGGCCGGATTGAGGATGTAGGCCACGACCGCGCCGGCGAGAAACGGCGTGAGGATCGGGCCGAGCAGCCACAGCACCCACAGCATGCCCGCCGCGACGGCGAGCCACCACGCGGACTGCAGATGCTCGGAACGCAGTGGCATCTCGGATCGACCCGGGCGGTGCGCGGCGACTGCCGCAGATGATACCTGCCTGCCGGTGCCATCGCCCCCGGGGCCGGGCCCGAGCGCGGAGCGGGCCCGCATCACCCCGCGAAGATCTCGAGTCGTACCCCGCCGCGTTCGGCATCGTCCGGCGTCACGATCCCGGCACCGACGGACGCGGCCCGCCCGGCGAACGCATCGAGCGCCCGACGGCCCGTCTCGCCGAGATCGCGCGTCCACTCGTTGACGTAGAGCTCGACGTGCTGCATGAGCACACGGTCGTCGAACTCCTGCGCATGGGCCCGCATCGTGGGCAGGGCGGCTGCGCGGTCGGCCAGCGCGAGCTCGAGCGAGTCACGGATCACCCGCTGCACGGTAGCGATCGCCTCGCGAGGCAGCCGCCGGCTCGCGACGATGCCCCCCAGCGGCAGCGGCCCATTCGTCACCGCCTCCCAGCGCGTGCCCAGATCCTCCACGAGGTGCAGGCCCTGCGCCTCCCACGTAAAGCGACCCTCGTGGATGCAGACGCCGAAATCGGCACTGCGGTCCCGCAGCCGCGGCATGATCTCGGAGAAGACGACGTGCTCGACCCGCGTCGAGTGCGGATGGAACATCGCGAAGAGCAGCGCCGCCGTCGTGCGCTCGCCCGGGCAGAGCGTCAGCTGCGTGGCGTCTCGCGGCACCGCGTGTGGTGCCGATGCCAGCAGCAGCGGACCCACCCCGAACCAGAGCGCCGCACCGCTCGGCAGCACGACGACGTCGCGCGCCACGGTGAGGGCGGCCGCGAAGCTCGCCTTGCACACGTCGAAGTCGCCGCGCGCGAGCCCCGCGTTGAGCGCCTCGATGTCGAGCAGCGTGACCTCGAAGTCGAGGCCGCGCCAGTCCACGGCGCGCGTGAGCAGGCCATGGAACGCGAACGTGTCGTTCGGGCAGGTCGAGATGGCGAGCCGGATGGTGCGGGTCACGAAAAAGCGGTCCGTGTGTCCGAGAGAAGGCGCGTCGCGACGTCGGCCGCGGCCTTCAGGGCGGCGGGAACCTGCCACCGCGCCTTGTCGCGATCGCCCGCATCGTTCGAGATGCCACGCACGATGTCGAGCGGCACGCCCGCGAGCCGGCAGGCGCCGGCCACGGCGACGCCCTCCAGGTCCTCCGCCACCGCGTCGGGCAAGAGCGACGCACGAAGCTGCACGTCGGCCGCACACGCCGACGCCGCGCAGGCCGACAGCAGCAGGCCGGCCGGCGGGGTCATCTGCGGAGCGGCGCGCGTGCCACATTCGAGCTCGTCGCCGATCGCCGTGCCATCGCCCCGGGCCTCGCCCGGCCAGTGGCTCCAGCCGAGCGATCCGGCGGGCACGGGCGAGGCGTTTCTGCCCGCCCCCACGCCGTGGCACGCCACCCGGCAAAACCGATACGCGGCTCCGAGCGCGAGCCGCTCGCCGAGCCGACCGGCGATGCCCACGAGGAGCACCCGCGCGGGCGCGTGGGTCGCCACGAGTCGGGCCGTGCGTGCCGCCGCCGCGACGGGACCGAACCCGCACAGGTCGAGTCGGTCACCGGACCTCATGCCCTCGGCGAGCACCGGCTCGAGCAACTGCCGTTCGAGGCCGGTGGGGACGAGGACGAGCGTGCGCGTCATGACGACGGTGTTCCGCTGCGATGGTGACGCGTTGCCGATGTCAGGATAGCGCGGCCGACGGGGGCGATGAGGCTCGACCCGGCGACGCGCGACCCCGGAGGACACGCCCTCCCATCCCCCCCAGACCCGTCTGCCCGGCCTCATGCGGACGGCCGGACCGCGTCGATGACACCCTGCGGGGACGTCAGGCGCAGTGTAAACTTTGGGGCCAGGCGTGTCCGACGCAGCCCACGGCGTTCCCGCCCGCGAAGGAGCCGAACCCATGCTCTCCATCCTCGGCACGTGCTCCCGTCCTGCATCGTTCTGCGACCGCATTCCCAGACGGTCGGTGCTGCAGGTCGGTGCGCTCGGCGCCTTCGGGCTCGGCCTCCCCGACCTGCTCCGTGCCGAATCGACCGGTGGTGTCCATCCGGCCGCCCGCTCCAAGAAGTCGGTGATCCTCGTCTGGATGCACGGGGGTCCTTCGCAGCTCGACACGTTCGATATGAAGCCCGACGCACCGGCGGAGTTCCGCGGCGCGTTCCAGCCGATCCACTCGAACGTGCCCGGCATCGACGTCTGCGAACTGCTGCCCGAGCACGCCAAGGTGATGGACAAGTGCACGGTGATCCGCAGCTTCTCCCACGGCAACGGCGACCATTGGGCGGCCGCCCACTGGATGCTGACCGGCCGGCTCGGAGCCAACGGCAGCGATCGCAAACCGCGGTATCCCTCCATGGGCGCCGTCGCCGCCCACCTGCTCGGCCCCACGCGGCCGGGATCGCTGGCGGCCGTGAACATGAACGACGGGGGCTTCGGCTTCCACGGCGCGTCCTGGCTCGGCGTCCAATACAACCCGCTCCAGTGCGGAAGCTTCAGTTACGGCAACGAGGCGGGCGTGCTGCCGAGCGCCAGTGCCGCCGACTTCACGCTGCGCGACGGGCTCTCCGACACGCGGCTCATGAATCGCGTCGCGCTGCGAACGCAGCTCGACGGGCTCGAGCGCCGCATCGACGCGGAGCGCAGCTTTGAGCAGATGGACGCCGCCGAGCAGCAGGCCCTCGATCTCGTCCTCTCCGGCCGTGTCCGTCGTGCCTTCGCTGTCGACGAGGAGGACGCGTCGCTGCGCGAGAAGTACGGTCCCGGCTGGGGCGAACAGGCACTGCTCGCGCGGAGGCTCATCGAGTCGGGCGTGCGATACGTCTCGCTCAACACGGGCTACTTCGACGACCACTCCAACATCGAGCCCGCCCTGAAGGACAAGCTCCCCCGCCATGACCGCGCCGTCGGCGTCCTGATCCAGGATCTCGCCGATCGGGGCATGCTCGACGACACGCTCGTGGTCGTCGCCGGTGAGTTTGGCCACACGCCCCGCATCAACGCCAATGCCGGCCGCGACCACTGGCCGCAGGCCCAGAGCATCCTGCTGGCCGGCGGCGGATACCGGCATGGACAGGTCATCGGCGCCACCAATGACAAGGCCGAGCATCCTGTGTCACGCCCGGTCGGCGTCGAAGACTTCTGTGCGATCGTCTACCGGGCCGTCGGACTGCGGGTGGACGACCACGTGCTCGATCTCTCCGGCCGGCCGACGCACCTGGTGCCCGGAGGCGAGGTTCCGGCCGAACTGCTGTGACGATGCTCCCCCGGTCGTGACGCCCCGCCCGGGGCACGTCGCAGGCCGCGGCCCGCACGCCCAAACGCTCGCGTGATGCCATGCCGAGGCTTGCCCATCGAGCCCGCCGAAGTTGTCAGATGGGGGGCCAGTGCCCGGCGATCCTCGCGGCCGTGTTCGCGGTAACCCTCGGAGTGCCACCGGTCCCGCCAGCCGGGGCGCACGACGGCGACCCGAGTGCGTCGATCGATCACTTCGAGCGGGTGATCCGTCCCGTCCTCGTCGCGCGGTGCGTGCCCTGCCACGGGGCGGAGAAGCAATGGGGAGACCTGCGGCTCGACAGCCGCGTCGGCTTCGCGGCCGGCGGGGAGCATGGGCCGGTCGTCGTGCCGGGCGATCCGGCGGCCAGCCGCCTGATCCAGGCGGTGCGCCGCTCGGGTGAACTGGCCATGCCACCGGATGATCCGCTGCCCGAGGGCGAGGTGGCCGCGCTCGCGGCCTGGGTGCGCGACGGCGCGGTGTGGCCAGACGACGCCCGACCGCCTCCCGGCATCGCCGCGGGGGCCGCGACGCACTGGGCCTTCCAGCCCGTCGCCGCGGTGACGCCCCCACCATGCAACGCCCGGCAGCTCCCCGCCGGATGGTGCGTGAATCCCGTCGATGCGTTCGTCGCTCGCGGCCTCTCCACGGTGGATCTGGCTCCCACCGGCACGGCCGACCGTCGGACGCTCGTGCGCCGGCTCACGTACGACCTCACCGGTCTGCCACCATCGCCCGACGAGGTGGAGGCCTTCGTGGCCGATCCATCGCCCGACGCCTACGAGCGGCTCGTCGAGCGCCTCCTCGTGTCGCCGCACTACGGCGAGCAACAGGCACGGCGCTGGCTCGACCTGGCCCGCTATGCCGACACGAAGGGCTACGTCTACGGCCGTGAGCAGCGGGTCTGGGTGCATGCACCCACGTATCGCGACTGGGTCGTGCGGGCCTTCAACGACGACCTGCCGTACGACCGCTTCCTCGTCCTGCAGCTCGCCGCGGACCAGGCGGCACCGGACGATCCCGCGGCCGCCGCGGCGATGGGCTTTCTCACGCTGGGCCGGCGCTTCATCGGCGTGACGCACGAGATCATCGACGACCGCATCGACGTCATGACGCGCACGACGATGGGCCTGACCGTGGCCTGCGCCCGCTGCCACGACCACAAGTACGATCCCGTGCCCACGGCCGACTACTACGCGATCTACGGGGTCTTCGCGAGCTGCACCGAGCAGCTTCTGCCCGCCGTGTCCGGCCGCACCGACGAGCCGACCGAGGCCGAGGCCGTCTTCGAGACGGGTCTCGCGGAGCGCGAGTCGAGGCTCCATCACAGGCTCGCGACGAGGCGTCGCGAGGCGGCCGACCGCGTCCGCGGGCGGATCACCGACTATCTCGTCGCGCAGACCGAGATCGACACGTACCCCGCCGAGGGCTTCGATCAGATCCTCTCGGCGAACGACATGATCCCCGCCTTCGTGCGGCGGTTCGAGGCGTTTCTCACGCGGCCCGAGGCGGCTGACGACCCGGTCTTCGCCCCATGGGCCGCGTTCGCGGCACTCGAGGATGACGCGTTCGCCGCACGGGCGGGCACCGTGCTCGAGACGCTCGCGGCCGAGGGCCGGACCGTCCATCCCCGCGTCGCCGCGCTCTTCACGTCGCCGCCTGCGTCGATGCGGCAGGTCGCCGAGCGCTACGGCGGCATGCTCGCCGAGGTCGAACGCCAGTGGCAGGCGACCGTCGCGGACGCCTCCACCTCCGGCACGTCCCCGCCCGACGGGTTGGCCGACGCCGATCTCGAAACACTGCGCCGGGTGCTTCACGGCCCGCAGTCGCCGTGCGCCGTGCCGAACGAGCCGATCGTCTCCATCGAGGGTTTCTTTCCGACGAATGCGTGCGAGGAACTCTGGCGACTCCAGGGCGAGGTCGATCGGTGGCTCATCGACCAGTCCGCGGCCCCGCCGTATGCCCTGCGGCTCGTGGACCGCGCGGAGCTGCGCACCCCGCGCGTCTTCCGGCGTGGGGATCCCCGGCAGCAGCGCGAGCGGGTGCCGCGGCGCTTCCTGGCGGTGCTGGCCGGTCCCGACGCGGCCTCGTTCGCCGTCGGGAGCGGCCGGCTCGAGATGGCGCGGGCCATCGTCGATCCCGGGAATCCACTCACGGCACGCGTCTGGGTCAACCGCATCTGGCAGCAGCACTTCGGACGCGGGCTCGTCGAGACACCGAGCGACTTCGGCACCCGCGCCCCAGCGCCGAGCCATCCGGAGCTGCTCGACTGGCTCGCGGGCGAGCTCGTCGCGAGCGGCTGGAGCACGAAGCACGTGCATCGGCTGATCGTGCGGTCCGCCACGTATCGACAGCGGTCGGACGGCGCGTGCGACGAGGTCGTGGCCGCACGGGCTCGCGCGATCGATCCCGGCAATCGGCTCCTGTGGCGGATGAATCCGCGTCGACTCTCGTTCGAGGAGGTGCGCGACTCGCTCCTCGCCGCGAGCGGCGGCCTCGACCTCACGCCGGGCGGCCGCGCCACCGACATGTTCGCCGGCGACGGACTCGCCCATCGCAGGCGCAGCCTCTACGGCCTCGTGGACAGGCAGTTCCTGCCGACGGTGCTGCGGGTATTCGACATGGGCAATCCCGACCTGCACGTTCCCGTGCGGGGCGAGACGACCGTGCCGCAGCAGGCGCTCTTCGCGCTCAACCATCCCTTCGTCGCGGCACAGGCCCGCGCGGTGGTCGGAGCGACGGGCGCCGGCTCCATGCAGCCCGACGAGGCGGTGCAGCGGATCTACCGTGCGATCCTCGCGCGGCCGCCGACCGATGCCCAGCGGTCGCTCGCCACGACGTTTCTCGCGCACGGATCGATCGGCCCGCCGCGCGGCGACGACGGTACGCCGGCGGCGACGGATTTGACCCGTGTCGAGCAGCTCGCGCAGGTGCTGCTCATGTCCAACGAGACGTTTTTCATCGACTGACCGCGCCGCCCAGCCCAATCGGAGACACCTCGCCGATGGTCCCGCTCCGCCTCACCCGCCGCCGGCTTCTCGAACGCTCGGGGATGGGCCTCGGCGCGCTCGGACTGGCGGGCCTGCTCGCCGACGAGGCCGCGGGCGCGTCAGGCGGTGCCGGCGGGGCGCCGCACTTCACGCCGCGGGCCCGTCGCGTCGTCCACTTCTTCTGCAACGGCGGCCCCTCGCACGTCGACACGTTCGATCCCAAGCCTGCGCTCGACCGACACGCCGGCCAGCCGCTGCCCGTGACGCTCACGACCGAGCGGAAGACCGGCGGTGCCCTTCCCTCCCCCTTCGCCTTCGCGCGTCACGGCGAGAGCGGCCTCGAGGTGAGCGAGCTCTTCGCGAAGACGGCCGCCCACGCCGACGACATCGCCGTCATCCGGTCGATGGTGGCCGAGGTGCCGAATCACGAGCCGTCGCTCATGCTCATGAACTGCGGCAACTCGGCACAGGCCCGGCCGAGCGTGGGCGCGTGGACGCTCTACGGCCTCGGCAGCGAAACCGCCGACCTGCCCGGCTTCATCGCGATGTGCCCGGGCGGCATGCCGATCAAGGACGCGGAGAATTGGCAGGCGGCCTTCCTGCCCGGCGCCTATCAGGGCACCTTCGTCGATCCGCAGCACACGGCGATCGAGAAGCTCGTCGAGAACACCCGCAGCCGACACGCCTCGAAGGCGACGCAGCGGGCGCAGCTCGACCTGCTCGCCGCGCTCGATGCGGAACACGCCGCCGCCCGGCTCGACCCGCGGCTCGAGGCGCGCATCGAGTCGTTCGGGCTCGCGGTTCGGATGCAGTGGGCCGCGGCCGAGGCGTTCGACCTCGCGCGCGAGCCGCAGTGGGTGCGCGACCGCTATGGCGACCACGTCCACGGCCGGCAGACGCTCATGGCCCGGCGGCTGCTCGAACGCGGCGTCCGCTACGTGCAACTCTGGCACGGCGCCGGCCAGCCCTGGGACAACCACTCCGACATCGCGAAGAACCATCGCGCGCTCGCCGGCCAGCTTGACGGCCCGATCGCGGCACTCCTCGAGGACCTCAAGGCTCGCGGGATGTTCGACGACACGCTCGTGATCTGGGGGGGCGAATTCGGCCGCACGCCCACGTCCGAGGGCAACAGCGGCCGCGACCACAACCACTACGGCTTCTCGGTCTGGCTCGCCGGGGGTGGCGTGCGCGGCGGCCAGGCCTACGGTGCGACCGACGAGTTCGGATTCAAGGCCGTGGATCGGCCGACGAGCGTGCACGACCTGCACGCCACGATCCTGCACCTCGTCGGCATCGATCACGAGCGGCTCACCTACCGCTACGCCGGACGTGACTTCCGTCTCACCGACGTCCACGGCCGCGTGATCCGCGACATCGTCGCCTGAGCCCCACGCTTCAGAAGAGCTCGGAGATCACGGCCCCCGAGTCGATCGCCGGCACAGGTCGCCCCGTGTTGTCGAGGAAGTGCGTGCGCGGGTCGACGCCGAGAACGTGGTAGATCGTCGCGTGGAGGTCGAACGGCGTGAGTGGCCGGTCCTTCGGCCGCTCGCCCCGTGCGTCGGTGCTGCCGACGATCCGGCCACCGCACACGCCACCGCCAGCGACGAGCGCGAAGATCGCATTGCCCCAGTGATCGCGGCCCGGCGTGCCCTTGCTCCCGGGTGGACCGCCATTGCCCCCGTCGTTCATCCGCGGCGTGCGGCTGAACTCACCGCACAGCACCACCATCGTCGAGTCGAGCCGACCACGGTCCCGCAGGTCCTCGAGCAAGGTCGCCACCGCCGCATCCACCTCCGGGAGCCGCGTCTCCATACCCTTCTGGAGGTCCCAGTGATGATCCCAGCCGCCTGAGTGGACCGTGACGAACGTGCAGCCGGCCTCGACGAGTCGCCGCGCCATGAGCGCGCTCTGCCCGAACGTGGTGCGGCCGTAGCGGTCGCGCAGTGCCGCCGGCTCGGCCTCGATGTCGAAGGCGGTGCAGGCCGCGCCGCCGCTCACCAGCCCGCAGGCCTCTGCCTGAAAGCGATCCATCGCGTCCATCAGGCCGCTGGCATCGAGGTCGCGTGCGAGGCCGTCGAGCCGGCGCCGCAGTCCGTCCCGGTCGCCGAAGCGGCCAAGCGACAGTCCGTCGGGCAGCACGAGGTTCCGCACCCGGAACCCGGCTGCGTTCGGATCACCGTCCGTCTCGAAGGGGTTGCTCTCGACGCCGAGATAGTTGCCACCGAAGTAGCCGGGGCGGAGGCCCACGCTCGACGCATACGGGATCGACATGTAGGCGGGCATGCCCGGCTGCCGCGGCCCGGCGAGACGCGTCGCGATCGATCCGACTGAGGGGTATCGTCCCGGCGTGCTGCTGCCATTCGGGCCCCCGCGGCCGGTCAGCATGTAATGGGCGGCGGTGAAGTGGTCACCATTGTCGTGATGGATCGAGCGGATGATCGAGAACAGGTCGGCTACCCGAGCCTGCCGCGGGAAGAGTTCCGAGATCTCGATGCCTGGGACGTTCGTGCGGATCGGTCGCCAGATGCCGCGCACCTCGGCCGGCGCATCGGGCTTGAGATCGTACAGGTCGATGTGGCCGGGGCCACCGTCGAGCCAGAGCAGGATGACCGACGTGTCCTTGCGCGGAGCCCCGGCGGCCACCGCCGCAGCCCGCGCCTCGAGGATGGCCGCGGGGCCGGCTGACGCCATCCCGGCGACGCCCACCTTCACGAAGCTCCGCCGCGAGAGACCGTGGCAGTAGTTCCCAGCCGAGCCAGTCGTCACCCCGAGCATGGCGATGTCTCCCGGAACCAGGGGCTGTGTCCGACCACGTGGGAGCATATCGTATGGACCGTCACGGTTTCGAGAGGAGTCGCCGGCTGCGGCCCGCGGTGGAGAGGCGACCCGTTCGGTGCGCGAAACCCGTCCTTCTCGTTTCCTTCAACCCGTCGTGAGATGACGATGGCTGCCACCACCGACCCATCACGCCGTGTCGCCGTGGGCGTTCTCGTCCTGTGGCTCTCGATGCTGAACGGTGTGGCGGCCGATTCCTTCGAGGACGTGCGGCCGCTCGTGGTGACGCGGACGTGGATGGAGCGTCGGCCCGATCAGCATGGCGACGTGGTCGGCCGCGAGGTGACGGCCGAGGTCTGGACGACGGCCTTCCAGCGACGGATCGACGCGACGAAGCGGCTCGCGATTCCGGCACGTGCGGAGCCCTATTACATCGACGGCCCGCTCGTGCTCTCCTCCGGCTCGACGCTCGTCGCCGACCCCGAGGCGGAGATCCGCCTCGTACCCGGCAGCGACACCTGCATGGTGCGCAACGCGCACGTCGTCGGCTTTGCAGACCGGCCGACTCCCCCCGACTGTCGGCCCGACACGGACATCGCGATCACGGGCGGAATCTGGACGACGCTCGCGACCGCACCGGGCGAGTCCAACGGCAATTCGCGCGGGCACTCCTCCCGGCAGTCGCCCGTACCCGGCTGCCACGGCGTGATCCTCCTCCACAACGTGCGGGGTGCGACCGTGCGTGACGTCACCATCCGCGAGTGCCGGGCGTTCGGAATCCACCTCGGCAACATCAGGTCCTTCGTGGTCGACGGCGTCACGCTCGATCGTCAGGGTCGTGACGGCGTCCACGTCGACGGACCCGCGTCCGACGGCGTCATCCGCCGCGTGCACGGCGATTCCCGGGACGATCCCGTGTCGCTCACGGCGTGGGACTGGCGGCAGTACTCGGCGACCTTCGGTCCGATCTCCGACATCGTGGTGGAGGAAATCGTCGGCGCACCGGCCGATCGCCACGGCACCGATGCGATCCGGCTGCTGCCGGGAGTGAAGCGGTTTCCCGACGGCGCGCTGCTCGACTGCCCGATCTCGAACGTCGTCCTGCGCCGCGTCACCGACATCCGGGAGTTCAAGCTCTACGACCAGCCCAATCTCGAGGTGCCCGCAGGCACGGACCAGAGCGAGCGGGTCGGACGGCTCGAGAACATCCGCTTCGAGCAGCTCCTGTTCCGGCGTCCGGGCGTGATCGAGGTGCATGCCGACACCGACGGCCTCGTGATCGAGGGCGTCACACTCGCTTGCGAGGTGCCGCCCGCGTGGCACCTGCTCGCGATCGGGCCGAAGTCGCAGACCTATCGACCCCACGAGACCGATCCATCGACGTGGCGCGAGATCTTTTCACCCGACCGCGACTGCACGGTGCGGAACGTGCGGATCGTCGACGTGCGTCTGGCCGGTGCGGACCGGGACCTGCCGCTCGACGGGCTCGTTACGGTGATCGAGCAGCGTCCCAACGTTGACTATCCACGGACGCAGCCCAAGGGCGGCACGGGCCGGGGCCACTGGGTCCGGTGACGGTGGAGCCCGTTCATCGCCACGCGACCGCGGCGTGGACCCGCGCCGGCCGCCTCGCGGCGGCACCCGCCAACCGATGACGACACGCACGAACGGAGGGATCACGATGCACGGTACGCGGCGGCTGCGGTGGAGCATCGGACTGGTGCTGGCGGTCATGGCCGTTCGTGCGTTCGGGAACCCCCAGGCCGAGGAGGCGGCCGGTACGGCGGCACCGGCCGACGGCAGGCGGATCGTCACCGTGAGCCGGAGCACCCCGGAACTGCCCCGCAAGGGCGAGGCGGACGTCGTCGAACTGGCGGACGGGCGGCTGCTGCTCGTCTCGATGGAGTTCGGGGGCGACGGCAGCGACTTCGCCCGGACGCGGCTGGTGGCCCACGAGTCATCCGACGGCGGGCTGACGTGGGGTGGGCATCGCGTCGTGACGGAAACGGCGGCGGGCGACGTCAACGTCTATTCGCCAAACCTGCTGCACGCCCTCGACGGCGGCATCCTGCTCCTGTTTCATCGGTATCACGGCAAGGTGCCCGGCGTGGGCGATGCCTACACGCTCCACGCGTGGAAGTCGAAGGCCGACGGCAGGACGTTCGCCCCACTGGCGGAGTTCGCGCCGCGGCAGGGCTTCGCCCTCTGCAACGCGACGGTGAAGCGGCTCGCCTCCGGGCGGCTGCTCCTTCCGGCCAGTGTGGCGGTGCCCGGCGACCACGGTCCTTGGGGAAAGTATGCGGCGACGACGCTGTGGAGCGACGACGACGGCCGGAGCTGGCAGGCGTCGGCGACCCGCCTGACGCTGCCGCAGCGCGGCGCGATGGAGCCGCACGTCGAGGAGACCGGGGACGGCCGTGTGCTGATGGTGATGCGGAGCCAGCTCGGCAGGATCTACGAGGCCGACTCCCGCGACGGCGGCGCAACGTGGTCGGAGCCGGAGCCCTCGCCGCTGACGGCACCGGAGTCGTGTCCGGAACTGACGCGGGTGCCCTCGACCGGCGACCTGCTCATGATCTGGAACGAGTCGTACGATCCCCACTTCCGCTCCCACTACGGCAAGCGCAGCCCGCTCGTGGCCGCGATCTCGCGCGACCACGGGCGAACCTGGGGACCGCCCCGGGCGATCGAGACCGATCCGCGGCGGGCGTTCTCCAACCCCGGCTGCCGGTTCACACGGCGGGGAGCGGCGATCGTCAACTACTGGACGTGTGAGTACCTGCCCGACTGGGCGCTGCAGGACGTGATCGACCTGCGGGTCGCGGTGATCGACACGGCGTGGTTCTACGGCGGCCCGGTGGCGACGTCGTCGCAGCCGGTCCATCCGCTCCTCATCCGCAACGACCACGGCCCTGTGACGAGGGTCGATCTCAGCATGCCCGCCGGGCGGGATGCCCGGGCCACGTCGTTCACGTTCCGGTTGGACGGCACGGATGACCTTTCGGACATCGACTCGGTGCGCCTGTTCGCGGCCGATGACAAGGGGGCGTTCACCACGACGACTCCGGTGGGCGCGGCGACCGCGGCGGCGGAGCAGCTGACGATCACCTGCGACCAGCCGCTCCGCGCGGGCACCAGCACGTTCTGGCTGTCGTGCCGGCTCGTACCTACGGCGGATCTCCTCCATCACGTCGCGGCCACCTGCACGGCGATCGAGACCTCGGCGGGGCCGGTCGTGCCCCGGGACGCGACCCCCGGCGCACGGCATCGCATCGGCGTCGCCCTGCGGCGGCCGCAGGAGGACGGCGTGCACACCTCGCGCATCCCCGCGCTGACGCGGTCGGCGGAGGGAACGCTCCTGTGCGCGTACGACCTGCGACGCGCCGGCGGCGGGCGCGACCTGCAGGAGGACATCGACATCGGCCTCAGCCGCAGCGTCGACGGCGGTCGCACATGGGAGGCGCCGCGGGTCATCATGGACATGGGCGAGTACGGCGGCCTGCCGCAGGCGCAGAACGGCTGCAGCGATCCCGGGATCATCGTCGACCGGCAGACCGGCGAGATCTTCTGTTTCGCCGTCTGGATGCACGGCAAGCCGGGCAAGCACCAGTGGAACGACGACGGCTCGGAGGCGGGGTTCGAGATCGGCGTGACCGCCCAGTTGCTGATGGTGCGGTCGCGGGACGACGGCGTGACGTGGTCGCGTCCCGAGAACATGACGCGCACACTCAAGCAGGAGTCGTGGTGGCTGCTGGCTCCCGCCCCGCAGTCGGGGATCCAGTTGGCGGACGGCACGCTGGTGATGCCGGTGCAGGGCCGCACGGGGCGTGCGCGGGAGGCGACGTTCGCCACGATCATGGTCAGCCGGGACCACGGCGCGACCTGGGCGGTGCAAAACGCGGCCTACGAGGGGGGCAACGAGTGCCAGGCGGCCCTGCTGGGTGACGGCGCGATCATGCTCAACGTGCGGAACGACCGGGAGCGGTTCCGCGCGGTGGCGGTGACACGCGATCTCGGGGAGACCTGGACGCCGCACCCGACGAGCCGGACGACGCTCGTCGAGCCGAACTGCAACGGCAGCCTGCTGCGGGCGGAGTATGGGCAGGGAGACACGGTGCGGTCGGTGCTCCTGTTCGCGAATCCGCGTTCCCGGCATTCCCGCACGCAGCACACCGTGCAGGTCAGCTTCGACGACGGGATGACCTGGCCGCCGTCGCACCATCTCCTGCTCGATGCGGGGCGCGGGGCGGGATACCCGAGCCTGACGCAGATCGACGACCGTCACGTCGGCATCGTGTACGAGGGCAGCCAGGCGCACCTCGTGTTCGAGAAACTGCCGCTGGCGGCACTGATCGAAGGCCGGTGACAGCCAACCACCAGCGCGCGCCAGCGCGGAATAAGCCGCGCCTCAGGGGCCGGGGCCCGTCCCGGTGAAGAGGTCGGCGGCGAGCCGGGTGCGGTGGGACTTGCGGTAGGCCAGCGGTGTGAGCCCCGTGTGGTGCCGGAACCGCTTCACGAACGAACTGTGGTCGTAGAAGCCGGACCGCCGGGCCACCTCCGCGATCGGGAGGCCGCCGGTGCGGAGCAGGTCGCTCGCCTGCGAGATCCGCACCCGCTCCAAGAAGGCATGCGCCGTCATGCCCATGCGCGAGCGGAAGAGACGCATGAAGTGGCTCGGCGACAGGCCGCACCCGCGCGCGAGGTCGGCGATCACCAGCCGCCGGGCGTGGTCATGGAGGAGGCGCTCCACCGCGGGCATGAGGCGGCCGATGTCGTCGCCTGCCGCCGCGGGTGCGGCCGACTCGTGCGGCCGGTTGATGCCGACGAGCCCGACGATCCGCCCCGCACGGTCGCGGAGCGGCCACTTGCTCGAGTAGGTGAGCTTGGTGACGCCGCCACGGGTGCCGACCACGTGTACCTCATCGAGCAGGGTGCGGCCCTGCTCGATGACCTGCCGATCGTTGCGCCGGAAACTCTCGGCGATGACGGGCGGAAACAGATCGAAGTCGGTGCGGCCCAGCGGGCTCTCCTCTTCCCCCAGGCCGATCGCCGCGCGGATCGCCGGGCTCATCGCCACGTAGCGATACGCGGCGTCCTTCACGAAGAACATCGCGCCGTGGATGAGGCCGATCGGGCCGAAGAGATCCTGCGCATCGCGCAGGCGCGCGAGCAGGTCGCTGGACGGCGCGTCGTAACGATCAGTCATGGGAAACGATCAGGTGTGGTCGGTTCCTACCAGTTTCGCCGCGTTCGGCCACGAACCGGCAGCGCGGTCGACGCGCATCCGGAGGATCGGTGCTTCAAACGCCTCTTTCAACGTCTATGCTGGACGGTATCGCTTCCTTCGGGGGCGTTCAACGCGAGGCGTCCATGAAGACCCGAGCGCATCAAATACCAGCCGGCCGCCACCGTGACACGCGGCCACGCGGCCACCGTATCGGCGCGGCGATCGTCTGGATCACCGTCGCCTGGGCCTGGGCCTGTGCCTGGTCGGCTGCGGCCCGCGGCGAGCCGGCCCCGGCCGACGCGGCGTTCTTCACCGACCGGGTCCTGCCGATCCTGCGCGAGCGCTGCTTCGGCTGCCACGCGCACGACACGGAGACGAGCGGCGGGCTCGCGCTCGACGTGCGCTCCGGGTGGGAGCGCGGCGGCAGGTCGGGGCCGGCCGTCGTGCCGGGGAAGCCCGCGGAGAGCCTGCTCGTGGCCGCCGTGCGCCGGGCCACGCCGGACCGCGCGATGCCTCCCGACGAGCCGCTTCCCGATGCCGAGGTGGCGACGCTCGTCGAGTGGGTGACCCGCGGCGCACCCGATCCGCGCACGACGACCGCCGCCGATGCCTGGGAGTACCTCTACGCCGAGCGGCTCGGGTGGTGGAGCCTCGTGCCCGTGGCGCGACCGGCGCCGCCAACCGTGCGCGACGCGGCGTGGCCGCGCACCGACATCGACCGCTTCGAGCTCGCGCGGCACGAGGCCGAGGGCCTCGTCCCCGCTGCCGAGGCCGCGCCCGCGACGCTCGCCCGCCGGATCGCGCTGGCCCTCACCGGTCTGCCTCCCGAGCCGGCCCTCGTCGCCGCGTATCTGCGCGATCCCTCCCCTGCGGCCTATGACCGGCTCGTCGAGACCCTCCTCGCGAGCCCGCACTACGGCGAGCGGCAGGCCCGCCATTGGATGGACGTCGTGCACTATGCCGACACCCACGGCTACGAGTGGGACGCGCCCGCCAAGAACGCGTGGATGTATCGCGATTATCTCGTGCGGGCGTTCCATGCCGACGTGCCGTTCGACCGGCTCGTCATGGAACAGGTCGCCGGCGACCTCCTCGAGCCGCGGGTCGATCCCGGCACGGGACTCGACGAATCGCTCATCGCTCCGATGGCCCTCCGCATGGGCGAGCGACGGCATGGCGACAGCGCCTCGATCGACGGCGTCACCGAGGAGAACGTCGGCGACATGATCGACACCGCCACGAAGGCCTTCCTCGGCACGACCGTGGGCTGCGCCCGCTGCCACGACCACAAGCTCGACGCGGTGGCCCAGGCCGACTACTACGCGCTGGTCGGCGTGTTCCTGAGCTCGCGGTGGAGCGTGCGCTGTGCCGACACGACCGACCCCAACGAGGCGGTCATCGCCGACCTGCGCCGGATCAAGGAGGGAATGCGGCCGCTCCTGGCCGCCCACTGGCTCGCCCAGCGCGACGCCGTGGCCGAGAAGGCGCGAGCGACGGCGGTGGACGCAAAGGCCACCGGCATCCCGGATGCACTCGCCGGCTGGCTGCGGCTGCCCGCCGAGCGGCATCCCACGAGCGACGCCTTCGCCGCCGAGCGCCGCACCCGCATCGAGCACAACCAGAAGCACCTCACGCTGCTGGCCGACCTCACGACCGGCGACGACGCGGATGCAGGCGGCTGGCGGTGGGAGGGATTCGGCATGCGGCACGGCCTCGCGCGGGTCGGCGTGATCATCGTGGCCGACGAGGGCGTTGCCGCGGTGGCGCACCTCGTGCCTGCCGGCCGCGCGAAGAGCTCGGGGCTGCGCAGGGCGCCGGCCAGTCGCATCGACCAGAGATGCGACCAGCGGCCCGCCGGCACGAGGTGCGCCACCGCGGCATCGCCCTCGTCGGCCACGATGATCTCGCCGTCCCGCGCGAGGCCGTGCCGCATGCCGAATCCC
>JBJTBO010000323.1:0-3501 GCA_046091445.1 Planctomycetaceae bacterium
CCCGTCCCCCTTTCATTGACGGCCCGCACATGATCCCCGTAGGCTCCCACCCATCGCATCGGCCGGGCAGCGCGTCCGGCATTGCCGTCCTGTCCGGACGCGGGCTCCTCTCCAGCGGATCGGTGATGATCGGCCGCACGCACCGCTCGACTGGCTGTCCGTGGACGAAGCCTTCCATGGCCTTTGTCCACGTGACCGACCGGTGGAAACGCCGAGGGTCTCCACGGTCGGCACTCCTCACATCCTGCTCGGGCAGACGTGTTCCACAGTCTGCCGGCCCGTGGCACCGCCTTTCGCACGCGGCGATCGTCGCCGGGGCCATGATCGCGCTCCTGAGCCCCACGGCCGCGCCGGCCGCCGAGTGGGCGAAGAAGATGTTCACGGTCACGAGCCACAACTTCGGCACCGTCGCCCGCGGCTCGAAGACGGAGTACCGCTTCGTCTTCAAGAACATCTACGAGGAGGACGTGCACGTCGTAGGCGTGCGCACGAGCTGCGGGTGCACGTCTCCCGTGGTGACGCAGCGGGACCTCAAGACGCACGAGACGAGCGAGGTCGTCGCCACGTTCAACACCCGGACCTTCCTCGGCCAGCACGGCGCGACGCTCACCGTCACGTTCGACAAGCCCTACTACGCGGAGGTGCAGCTGCGGGTGGCGGGCAACATCCGGGGCGACGTGTCGTTCGACCCGCCGTTCGTCGATCTCGGCAACGTCGATCTCGGGGCCGGGGCCGAGCGCAAGGTGCGGGTGACGCGGGTCGGGGGCAGTCCATGGGAGATCAAGGACGTCCGCAGCGCCAACCCGAGCTTCGAGGTGATGCTCTCGAAGCCGGCCCGTTCCTCGTCGCAGACCGCCTACGACCTCACGCTCCGGCTCAGGCCCGACGCGCCCGCCGGATACGTGAAGGGGCAGCTGCTCCTCGTCACCGATGATCCGCGGGCGACGCAGATCCCGATGGACGTCGAAGGGCGCGTGATCGCCGCCGTGACGGTCAGTCCCCAGCTGCTCGCCCTCGGCTCGGTGCAGCCCGGCGCGACGGTGACCAAAAACGTCGTCGTGCGGGCGACCCGCGAGTTTTCGATCACGGGCATCGCCTGTGACGACGGCTGCCTCTCCTGCGAGCCACGCACCACCCCGGCCAAGGTTCACATCCTGCCGATCACGTTCGCCGCGGGGGAGTTGCAGGGGCGGATCGAGCGGAAGCTCCAGATCACCACCGACCTGGGCGAGGGCGTCGTGCCCGCGGTGACCGTGCAGGCCGAGGTGGAACAGACGGCCGCCCAGCCCGCGGATGCCCCCGCAACGAAGCAATCCGCCGCGGCATCCGCGGCCGCGACGCCTGCCGCGGCCCCGGTCGTGGCGAAGAGCGCCGTGGCCGCGCCCTGACCTTCGCGTTTGCGACGTCGACGCCGGGGGCCGCTGGCGCGGGACGCACCGCGAGCCACCCGCTGATCCCATGCGGTGCCCGGCGACCCGCGTCGCGCGATCACCCTCGGCCCGTGACGGCCACGTACTCGCGGGGTGGCAGGCCGCTGTAGCGTGAGAGCGGCCGAATCAGCCGATTGTCCCCCGCCTGCTCGATCACGTGGGCAGTCCAGCCGCTCATGCGTGAGACGACGAAGATCGGCGTGAAGACCTTCACCGGCAGGCCGAGCGCGTGGTAGACCCGCGCGGCGGGCCAGTCGAGGTTCGGGCGCAAGCCCTTGGTCTCGGCCATGCGCGTCTCCACCCGATCGGCCAGCGCCTCGAGCGGCTCCATGTCGGTGCCGCGCACGAGCGCGCGGCACCGCTCGCCGAGGAGCTTGGCCCGCACGTCCCCGTGCTTGTAGACGCGATGCCCGAACCCCATGACCACGCGCCTCGCCTCGAACTGCGCCTGCAGCCACGGCTCGACACGGTCCACCGACCCGATCTCCCGGAGCACCTCCAGCACCTTCTCGTTGGCGCCGCCGTGGAGCGGACCCTTGAGCGCGCCGATGGCGCCGGTGATCGCGGAATGCATGTCGCCGCCGGTGGAGGTGATCGTCCTGGCGGTGAAGGTCGAGGCATTGAACTCATGCTCGGCGTAGAGGACGAGCGTGGTGCCGAAGATCGCCCGCTGTTCCGCCGAGGGCGGACGGCCCGTGAGCCGCTCGAGCAGGGCCGCGGCAACCGGCGCGTCGGGCCAGCGGCCGACGGCTCGGCCGGCCATCATGTCGATCCACGCGGCGAGCACCGACGGCGTCTGGCCGAGGAGCCGCTCGGCCCGCGCGACGAGCGTGTCGTGGCTTCCGAGCGCGTCGTCTCCCTCGACGAGCCCGAGCATGCTCACCCCGGTGCGGAGCGCGTCCATCGGCGAGGCGTGCGGGTTCTTCCGCGCGAGTTCGGAGAGTCCGGCGAGCACGGCCGGGTCGAGCGTGCGGGCCGCCGCCTGCACGCGGGCCGCGAAGGCCTCGCGTTCCGTGGCACGCGGCAGCTCACCGTGGATGAGCAGATACGCCACCTCCTCGAAGTCCCCCGTGGCCGCGAGCGGCTCGATCGCATAGCCGCGGTAGCGGAGCGTGCCCTCGAGCGAGGAGATCGCGGTCTGGCCGGCCACGATGCCGGCGAGCCCCTTCGCGACGTCACCCTCGGAGGCGGACGCTGGAGCGGATGGCGGTGTCATGTCGGATGCTCCGGGGTGGCGGCCGTCACGGCGGTGTGCCGCTCGGGATGCGCGGGGTCGTAGTCGAGCAGGGCGTAGAGCTCCTCCCGAGACTGCATGAGGTCGAGGAGGCTCTCCTGCGTGCCCTCGTCCGCGAGGATCGCGAGGCCGGCTTCCATCGCCTTCATGGCGAGACGCAGGAGCGTGACGGGATAGAGCACCGCCGCGAAGCCGAACGACGCCAGCGCGTCGAGCGGCACGAGAGGCCCGGCACCGAACTCCGTCATGTTCACGAGGAGTGGCGCGCCGGAGCCGGCGAACGCGGCACCCACCGCGCGAAACTCGTCCCGTGACGCGAGCGCCTCGGGAAAGAGCCAGTCGGCCCCCGCCACGCGATACGCGTCGAGCCGACCGAGACAGTCGTCGAAACCGTGCACGCCCCGCGCGTCGCTGCGGCCGATGATCACCGTCGCCGGATCCCGACGGCCCGCGACCGCCGCAGCGAGCCGCTCGCACATCACCGCCGGCTCGACGACCTGCTTGCCCGTGAGATGGCCGCACCGTTTGGCGGGCATCGCCGGTCCGCCCGACGCGAGCGAGCCCACCTGGTCCTCGAGCTGGATCGCAGCCGCGCCGGCCGCCTCGAGCCGCTGCACGGCCACTTCGGTGGCCCGGGCATCACCGAAGCCGGTATCGGCATCGACGATGACCGGAATCGACACGGCTCGGGCAAGGATGCGCGTCTGCTCGACCATCTGGTCGAGCGTGAAGAGGCCGATGTCCGTCACGCCGAGCGCGCCCGCGGAGAAGGCCGCCCCCGAGAGATAGACCGCGTCGAATCCGGCCTCCTCGACGAGCTTCGCGGCGAGCGCGAAG
>JBJTBO010000324.1:0-18390 GCA_046091445.1 Planctomycetaceae bacterium
CCTCCTCGTCGACGAGCGACTCGACCCCGTGATCGCTCGCCCGACAGCCCGCGGCGGCGAAGTCGGCGTGCCTCCGCTCGAGCGCGGCGATCAGGCCCGGAAACGTGTCCGCCCCCGCGCCCACCGTCTCGGAGAGCCGGCGCACCCAGGCCGTGAGCCGGTCCGGATGGCCCACCTTCGCGGCGGCGTCGGGCCGGAAGGTCGGCACGACGCGGGTCGCGATGCCCGCGCGGCGGATCGCGTCGTGCCAGACGAGCGGGTCGGCCGGATCGTCCGTCGTGCCCACGGCCTCGACCCGCATGAGCGCGAGGATGCCACGGGCCGAGAGCCGGCCCGCGGCGAGCTGACGATTCGCCTCGCCCCAGATCGCCTCCGCGGTGGACTCCTCGAGCAGATCCTCGATGCCGAAGTGACGGCGGAGCTCGAGGTGGGTCCAGTGGAAGAGCGGATTGCGGAGCGTATGCGGCACCGTCCGGGCCCACGCCTGGAATTTCTCCCACGGCGTCGCGGAGCCGGTGACGAGTTCCTCGGGCACGCCGTCGGCCCGCAGGGCCCGCCACTTGTAGTGGTCGCCCTCGAGCCACGCTGCATGGAGCGTGTCGAACTGCCGGTCCTCGGCGATGTCGCGCGGCGACAGGTGGCAGTGGAAGTCGACGATCGGCTGCCGCGAGGCGACGCGGTGATAGAGATCCGCGGCCCGATCACAGGAGAGGAGAAACGAGTCGTCGCAGAAGCGGGGTGGGGCACGCATGGGCATGATGGAAGACGGGAAAGTCTACTCCGCCGCGGTCGCGGGCCTCCATCGGACCGGCCGATCCGGCGACCGCTCAGTACCGCGGCGTCGTCGGATCGATCTCGAGCGCCCAGGCATCGATGCCACCGGCCATGTTCTGGGCGCCCGTGAAGCCCCGCTGTCGCAGGAAGCGCGTGACGCGCAGGCTGCGACCGCCATGATGGCAGTGGACGACGATGCGGCGCGCACGATGCGGTTCGAGGAGGTCGAGTCGTGCGGGGATCTCCGCCATCGGCACGAGGACCGCGCCGGGGATGTGCGCCGTCGCATGCTCGTCGGGCTCACGGCAGTCGAGGAGCAGGAAGCCCTCGCCGGCCGCCCGCAGGGCCGCGACGGCGTGGACGTCGAGTTCGAGCGGAAGCTCGGGGGTGGAATCCTGACCGGACATCGCCTCGCCGGCGCCGGCCGGCACCGTGTGGAATCAACAGGCCAGGACAGGCCATGACACGGCCCGTTTCCCGCGTCACCATGGTACGCGGTCGGAGGCCGGACCCCGTCCACGGGGGCGATTCTCCCCGCAACTTCCGCGATGGCTGCCCCGTTGAAGCGAACGGTCGGACAGGACGGCCGACCACACACCTCCCGCCGGGTCCGGCCCATGCCCCACAGCCGCCTCGCCTCCCCGCGTGCTCGACACCTGCCCACCGTGGGCCTGCTCATCGGGGTCTGTCTGCTGGCGCCGGGCCGTGTTTCCGCCTGGACCCCCGACGAGATCGCCGCGGGGAGAGCCCACTGGGCGTTCCAGCCGCCTGTCGACCGACCACCACCTGCGGTGCGGGACGTCGCATGGCCCCGCACGCCCATCGACCGTCACCTCCTCGCGGCGCTCGAGGATGCCGGCATCGCGCCGGTCGCCGATACCGACCGCGCGACGCTCATCCGCCGGCTGGCCTTCGACCTCACCGGGCTGCCACCCGCGCCCGAGGAGGTGCGGGCGTTCGTCGCCGACACGTCGGCCGACGCGCTCGAGCGCGTCGTCGAGGGCTACCTCGCCTCGCCCCGGTTCGGGGAGCGCTGGGCGCGTCACTGGCTCGATGTCGCGCGGTACGCGGAGTCGAGCGGCAAGGACTCGAACGTGCCGTTCCCGCATGCCTGGCGCTACCGCGACTACTGCATCGCCGCCTTCAACGACGATGTCCCGTTCGACCGGTTCGTGCGCGAGCAGATCCCCGGCGATCTGCTCGACGTCCGTGACGAGGCCGAGCAGGCCCGCGCGATCGTCGCCACGGGCTTTCTGGCACTCGGCCCGAAGGGACTCGCCGACCGTGACGCTCGGCAGTTTCGACTCGACCTCGTCGACGAGCAGATCGACGTGGTCTCCCAGTCGATGCTCGGGCTCACGCTCGCGTGCGCCCGCTGCCACGACCATGCCTTCGATCCCGTGAACCAGCACGACTACTACGCGCTCGCCGGCATCTTCCTCAGCACCGACACGCTCTACGGCACGCACGCCCAGCAGCGGAACCTGCATCCCTCGACGCTCGTCGAGCTCCCCCCTGCCGCCGGCCTGCCACCGGCGGTGGCCGATCTCTCGGCCGCGGACCTCGCCAGGCTCGAGCGCCGGGTGGCCGACCTCGAGACGGCCGCGGAGGAGATGCGGCGCGAGGTCGCGATGGAGCAGCGCGACGGAGGCAACCCCGTCACCGGCTTCGTGCGTGTGCGGGCGGCGCGAGACCGCGCCGCGACGGCCCGCGTGGACCGTTCACTCTTTCGCGACGACGGGTCGCCACGCTCGCTCGCGATGGGCGTCCTCGACCGGCCCGTCCCCGTCGACAGCCCGCTCCTGGCGCGGGGCGAGCTCGATCAGGCGGGCGGCCTCGTGCCCCGCGGCCTCGTCGAGGTGCTCTGCGCGCCGGGCGAGCCCCGCGCGATCGCCACCGGAAGCGGGCGGCTCGATCTCGCGTACTGGATCGGGACTCGCGACCACCCGCTCACGGCCCGCGTGCTCGTCAATCGCGTGTGGCTCAAGCTCATGGGCCGCGGCCTCGTCACCACGCCCGACAACGTCGGCACCATGGGCATGGCGCCGAGCCACCCGGCGCTGCTCGACCACCTCGCCGTCTCGTTCATGGACGATGGCTGGTCGGTGAAGCGGCTCATCCGTCGGATCGTGACGAGCCGCGCCTACGCCCTGTCGAGCGTCCATCACGAGGCGAACGAGCGGATCGACCCCGACAACGCGCTGCACTGGCGGATGGATCGACGCCGACTCGACGCGGAGGCGATCCGCGACGCGATGCTCGCCGTCTCCGGCGCGCTCGACGAGGCGCCCTTCGCCGGGTCGCTCGTGGCCCGCGCGCAGGAGGACCCGTTCGGCCTCGCCCGGGTGATCGGTCAGCTTCGCGGCGGCACGTTCCGGCACCGCTCGATCTACCTGCCGATCATCCGCGACCAGATTCCGGAGTTCCTCGGCGTGTTCGACTTCCCCGATGCCTCGCTCGTCAGCGGCACCCGGGACGCGACGAACGTGCCGTCGCAGGTGCTCTTCCTGCTGAACAACCCCGAGACGACGGCGCTCGCCGAGGCGTTCGCGACGCGCGTGGGTCGGCTGCCGGGAGACGCCGCGAGCCGGCTCGATGCGGCCTTCGAGATGGCCCTCGCACGCCCCCCGCAGGCCGACGAGCGGGCGGCCCTGCGCCGGCTGCACGATGCGTTCATCGCCGGCGAGCCGCGCGGCGCCGACGGGGACCGCCGTGCGTTCGTCGCCGCCTGCCAGGCGCTCCTCGCGAGTGCCGAGTTCCGTTCGCTCAACTGACCCGCATCACGTCTCGAGGGCTCCATCATGACGGACGGTTCACGCACGACGCACGCCCGCACGACGTCCGCCCCGTGCCCGGGCCACCGGCCGCCGGCCGCGTCGCGGCGGGGATTTCTGCGTTCCACGGCCAACGGGTTCGGCGGACTGGCGTTCGCGGCACTCGCCGCGCGCGAGGCGGCGGGCAGCGGGCCGCTCGCCGCCCGCGAGCCGCATTTCGCGCCGCGGGCGCGACGCGTGATCTTCCTCTGCATGCAGGGGGGTCCGTCACACGTCGACACGTTCGACCACAAGCCGCGACTGGCGGCCGATGCCGGCCGGGATGCGCCGGCCGGCGCCGGTCGGCCGGGTCGCGCGACGCTCCTCGCCCCGCGCTGGACGTTCCGTCCACGCGGCCGGAGCGGCCTGATGATCTCCGATCTCTTTCCCGAGGTGGCCCGCCGCGCCGACGACCTGTGCGTCATCAATTCGATGGCCACCGATCTGCCGGCACACCCGCAGGCCTTCACGCAGCTGCATACCGGCACGACGCAGTTCGTCCGCCCATCGCTTGGCGCCTGGACGCTCTACGGCCTCGGCACGGTCAACGAGAACCTGCCGGGCTTCATTACGATCAATCCGCCCGTGGCGGCGTCACGGACCTACGGCAGCGCGTTCCTGCCGGCGATCTACCAGGGCACGCGACTCGGCGGCGGCCTCGGCGGAGCCTTCCGTCGCCGTGGTCCGGCGGTGACGGCGCTGGCGGACGTGCAGAGCCCCTTGTTCGACCGGGCCGAGCAGCGACTGCAGCTCGACCTCGTGCAGGACCTCAACCGCTCGCGGCTCGAGCTGGACGGCGGCTCGAGCCCGGAAATCGAGGGCGCGATCGAGGCGGCGGAGCTCGCCTTCCGGATGCAGGCGGAGGTTCCGGACGTGATGGACCTGTCGGGCGAATCGAGCCGCACCGAGAAGCTCTATGGGATCGGCGACGGGGTGACCGATGCGTTCGGTCGGCAGTGCCTGCTCGCGCGGCGCTTCGCGGAGGCGGGCGTGCGGTTCGTGCAGGTCACCCATGGAACCTGGGACCATCACTTCAATCTGGGCACAGCGCTCGAGAACGCCTGCACCCAGGTCGACCGGCCGATCGCCGGACTGCTCGAGGATCTGGACGAGCGCGGACTCCTCGACGAGACCCTCGTCATCTGGGGAGGCGAGTTCGGACGCACCCCGCACAGCCAGGGCACCGATGGTCGCGATCACAACAACCGCGGCTTCACGCTCTGGATGGCCGGCGGCGGCGTGAAGGGGGGCATGCGGCACGGCGCGACCGACGATCACGGCTACGCTGCCGTCGAGAAGCGGATGCACATCCACGACTGGCACGCCACGCTCCTCCACCTGCTCGGGCTCGACCACGAGCGGCTGACGTTCCGCTATGCCGGCCGCGACTTCCGGCTGACCGACGTCCATGGCGAGGTGGCCCGCGACATCCTGGCCTGACGATTCGACCCTTTCCCCGAGGAGAACCGACGATGACGACGCGTGTCTTGGTGGCGGGAATCGCGCTCTTGTTCGCCCTGCCGCTGCAGGCCCAGGAGCGTCCCCGTGGTCCGGCGGGCGGCCGCGATCCGCGCGAGATGATGAAGCGGGCCGACACGAACGGCGACGGCAAGGTGAGCAAGGCGGAGTTCGTGGCGGCGCGATCGGCCGAGATGGAGGAGGCCTTCACGCGCATCGACGCCAGTGGCGACGGCTTCCTCGACGAGAAGGAGGTGACGGAGTTCGGCGATCGCATGCGGGAGATGGCGGGCCGCCCGGGAGGGGCGCCGGGCGGTGAGGGGCCGCGGCGACCGGGCGCGCCGAACAGGCGTGCGGAGGGTGACACCTCCTCCGCCGAGCCGATGCGGCGCGACGGGGATGCCGATCCCGGCGCGCTGGCCGAGCAGTTTTTCGATCGTGCGGATACCGACGGCGACGGACGGCTGTCTCGCGAGGAATACCTCGCCGGGGCGAGCCGCCTGCGTGAGATGATGCGCCGCGCCGGCGGCGGCATGCCCGGCCTGGGAGGGCGAGCCGCCGCCCCGGAGGAGGGTTTCCGGCGCCCCCCGCCACGGGACGCCGCCGGCACGCCCCCGGCGGACCGGTGACCGCCCGCCGGGAAACCCTGCGCGGCTGTGCGGATCGTGCGTCGACGTGCGGAAAAAGGTGCAGGACGCCCCGGCGGCACGACGACAACTCCAGCGTCCAGTCGCCGCATTCCGTCGGAGGTGCCAAACCCTTTGCGTTGACCCGGATCCTTTGACACGCCCCGCCCCGCCCGAGTCGGCCCCGGCCGACAGCGCGATGGCGACGGCGCGGTCCGCGTCAGTCTCGCAGTGCCCTACCCCGTTCGCAGGCGGTCGACAGGATCGATTCACACGGGCCGGGGCGGCCATGTCGCCCCGGCCCGTCGTGCTTTCGCCCCCGGAAAACCGGGCCCCGGGCGGGCTCGCCCGTTTGCCCGACCCCCGCGCCCCAAGTAGCATCCTGTGCAAGGGTGCGGGTGGTTCGCGCCTCGGCCGCTCAGGGCGGCATTCGTGGTCCGATTTCGGCGCGAACAAAGGTGCAGCGGTGCGACGCCACATCCACGCGGTCATCATCGGTCTCCTGGCCGGCTCCCTCGTATTCGACACGGCCCGCGCTGCGCGGCATGGACGGTGTCGGATCGCCGCACGGGGCGCGTCATCCTGTGTCTGTGGTCCAGTCGCGCGCACGTGCCCCGAGGTGGTCGATCCATGTGTCATGAGCACGCCATGCCACGACCCATCGCATGCGGTGGTCGCGGTGGAGTACCGCACGATCGTCGAGGGGGAGTGTGATCCGTGCGCGTCCGTGGCGGTGTGCTGTGATGCGCCCACCATGGATCACGGCGTGGTGACGTCGACCGCGCCGGTCGATGCTTCGAACCACGTCATCGGCGGGGATGCGGCCGTCACGAGCGTTCCCTCCCCCGCGGCCTCGCCCACACCGGCGAGCGAGGCCGCTGACGCGCCCGCGGCACCGACATCGGTGGTCGTCCCCGAGACCGATGCCATGCCGCCCAAGGCCAACGCGCCACAACCGACGGCCGATCCCAACCTGGAGCCGGTGGAGCCGGCCGAGAAGCCCGAGCCAGCCGAGAAGCCGGCCCCCAGGACACCGGACGAGGCGACCCCGACGCCGAAGCCGGAGTCGGATTCGACGGAAGACCCGACGGAGGAGCCGGTGGCTCCGAAGCCGCCGGCGGTGCCCGTGCCGGCCGAGCCCGCGCCGGTGCCAGCCGCACCACCGGTGCCCCCCGCTCCTCCACCGAAGCCGCGCGAGGAGAATCTCTTCGACGACGAAGCGGAAGGGACCCCCGCCGACACGGCCGCTGCCGAAGCGAGCGCGGCTGTGCCTCCATCGGCCGAGCCCGCGGCCACTCCCGATGCCCCGGCCGAATCCGATGCCCCGGCCGAATCCGATGCGCCGGCTGAATCCGATGCGAAGCCTGCAGACGCACCGTCGCCATCGACACCGCCACGCACGCCTCCGGCCGAAGAGCCGTCGGCCGAGAGCGATTCCGAGCCTGTCGTGCCGGTCGAGTCAGACGCTCCGGCTCCCGAGGCCGATCCGGTCGCGCCCGAGGACACGCCGGCAGGCGCGGTCGATGCCGCGGAACTGGTCGCGCCGTCGACCAACGGGCTCGTCCTCGATCTTCCGCTGCCGGCGAAGCCCCGGTCGGTCCGCCGCCAGGGGCCGCCGCTGCGCCGCTGGGTGGACGCGAGCGGAGCCCATGCGACGGTGGGTCAGTTCCGCGGATTCCAGGACGACGTGGTCGAGATCCTCAAGTCCAACGGCAGCGTCATCCGCGTGCCGCTCGATCGACTCAGCGAGATCGACCGCGACTATGTCGACACCGTGTCGGGACGGCTCGCCGCCCCCGCGGTGGCGGATACCGTCGGGATGTGATCGGCACGTCCGGCACGGCGATGCCGACAGGATGCATGGATGCCGACAGGGATGCATGGACGAGGCACGTTCGGCACGGATGGACTGGGTCACGCGTCGTCCAGGACCGCGACCGTGTCGAACGCCTTGCCCTCGAGCATCTCGAGGCTCGCGCCGCCGCCGGTGGAAACGTGGCTCACCCGGTCGGCATAGCCGAGCTGCTCCACCGCAGCAGCCGAATCGCCGCCGCCGATGATCGTCACCGCTCCCCGGCCCGTCGCCTCGGCCACGGCGTCGGCCACCGCCTTCGTACCCGCGTCGAAGGGGGGCATCTCGAAGACACCCATCGGCCCGTTCCAGACGACCGTGCCGGCCGACCGGATGATGGCCGCATACGCCGCGGCCGTCGCCGGTCCGATGTCGAGTCCCTCGAACCCGTCGGGGATCGCACCCGCCTCCACGATGCGTTTGGCGGCGGCGGCCGAGAAGGCGTCGGCACAGTGCGTGTCCACCGGCAGCACGAGCTTGTCTCCACCCCGCGCGATGAGCTCCTTGGCGAGGTCGACCTTGTCCGGCTCGACGAGCGACTTCCCCGTGCGTCCGCCCTGCGCGAGCGAGAAGGTGTAGGCCATCGCACCGCCGATGAGCACGCGGTCGCAGATCGTCAGCAGGTTCTCGATCACCGCGATCTTGTCCGACACCTTCTTGCCGCCGAGGATCGCGACGAACGGGCGCTTCGGTCGGGCGATCGCGTCGGCGAGGTACGTGATCTCCTTCTCGACGAGGAAGCCGACGACGGCCGCCTTGCCGAGCGCCTTCATCGCAACCGGCACGGCATGCATGCTCGCCTCCGTGCGATGGCAGGTGCCGAAGGCGTCGTTCACGTAGGCGTCGGCGAGCGACGCGAGGCCGGCGACGTAGGCCGCGTCGTCCCCCTTCTTCTCCCCCTTGTTGAACCGCACGTTCTCGAGCACGAGCACGCCCCCGGCCGGGAGCGAGGCGGCCTTTGCCACGGAATCGGGACCGCCCGTGTCGGCGGCGAGGGGCACCGGTCGACCGAGGAGTTCGGCGAGGCGGCGGGCGACCGGGGCGAGCGAGTAGGCCGGCTCGTGCCCCTTGCCGGCCGGACGGCCGAGATGCGACATGAGGATCGCGCGTCCGCCACGATCGACGATCGAACGGATCGTGGGCAGCGCCATCCGGATGCGTCTGTCGTCAGTGATGGCGCCGGAGTCGTCCTGCGGCACGTTGAAATCGACGCGGACGAGAACGGCCTTGCCGGCGGGATCGAGGGTGGCGACGGTCTTCTTCGCCATGGCGGGAAGGTCTCCGGGTGGACGACGGGGCTCGGGCGACGAGGCCGACATTCGACCGTCGGGCGCCCCGGCCCGCAACCAGCCCGTCGCCCGGCGGTCAGTGGCTCGGCATTTCGAGGGTGGCCGCGACGACGATCGGCGCGGTGGCGTCGTCCCCCTTCACGAACTCGATCGCGTCGAGGCTCGCGGTCCGTCGCGGCGAGATTGCGAGGTACCGCACCTGGCGGCCGTCGAGATCGAAGGCGAACTCGCTCCCGGGCACGTCGACCCGCCGGATGTAGTCGGCGATCGCCTCGCCGTTGACCAGCGGATGGTCCTCGACGGCCCCGTCGGCGTACACGAGCCTGACGATCAGCGACGTCGAGCCCTTGCGGACCGCGGGGAATCCCCAGCCCGCGACACCCGAGAGCAGATGGATCGTGCGGACCGTGGCATCGAGCGGCACCGACACCTTCCTCGGCATCGTCGGCGGGAGATACCCCTGGGGACCGTGCAGCATGACCACGTTGGGCACGCTCTGGCCGAGCGGATCGATCAGCGAGAACGGCACCCCGCGAAACTCCTTCGGGCCCCAGTCGGCGAACACGAGCCGCTCCACGACGGACTGCGGATCGTAGAACATCCCCTTCGTGCTCACGGCCGTGGCCACCTTCTCGAGGCCGAGCGGCACGAACTGGCCGCGTTTCGTGAGGAAGGCCAGGAGATCGGCGAATCCCTCCGGCCTGATCTGCTTCTCGAAGCCGACCGGCATCAGCGAGTTCGGTGACGGCTGGAACTCGTCGATGTCGGACCGTTGGATCGCGACCCGCTTCCCCTCAACATCGACCAGCTCGACGGCGGTGCGGCTCTCCGCCGCGAGCAGGCCGGTCATCACGCGCCCGTCCTCCGTCGCGACGGTGTAGGCCCTGTAGTTGCCCTCGACGGAGCGGTTGGGATCGAGGATGTGGATCAGCAGCTCGTGCGCGGGATGCACCGCCATGCCGGTCAGCTCGGGCCCCACCCTGCCTCCTTCACCCGAGTGCACGTGGCACTTGCCGCACTGCTCCTTGAAGATGACCCGGCCCCGGTCGGCGTCGCCGCCGCCGCGAACGACGGGCAGGATCTCGTCGATGACCCGCTGCCGGTCGGCGTTCGGCAGCCCGCCGCCGGCGGCGAGCACCTTCTTCGCGCGATCGCGCAGCCGTCGGTCGGGATGGTCGGTGAGCTTGGCCCGGTCCGCGAGCGGAATGTCTCCGAGCGAGACGCTCCGGCGCTCGAGACGATCGACCAGCAGCACCGCCCACTCCCGATTGGCGAGCACGGTGCGCACGGCGGTCTCCCGAAGCGGCGGCGTGAGCGCGGCAAGGCGGTCGAGGATCGCCACCGGCGCCTCGGCGGCCGACGAGAGGCCCAGCGCGGTGATGAATCCGGCCGATCGCTCGGGGCTCGATCGTCCCCCGACCCGCTGCATGACGAGGTCCACGACGGCGGCGTCGGCGGGTCGCAGCTGCACGAGACGTTCCGCAGCGGCGATCCGTTCGGCATCGGCCCTGGCCGCATCGTCGATCGTGGACACGAGCGCGTCACTGATCCGGCCGATCCTCGAGTCGAGCGCCGTGCTGCCGACATGCTGGGCGAGCGTGACGACCTGCCCCTGGGCGCCGGCGGGGAGCGCGTCGACGAGGGCGACCAGGGCCGCGTCGGCCCCCGCGCCGAGCGCCGCGTGCGTGCCCTTCGGCCAGCCACGGGCCAGCCCCGCGAGGGCCGCGACCGCGAGCGGCTCCGGAGCGGTGGGCAGCCGCACGAGCACGTCGGCCACGGCCGGACCATGCCCACCACGGGCCACATGCTCGGCCACCCGCTCGACGAGCAGGAGTCGTGCCGGCCCGGGAGCTTCGTCGCGCGTCGTCGCGAGGAGCGCGGGCAGCACGCCCTCCGCCTGAACAGCAGCGGCACTCGTCTCCGCGTCCGCGAGCACGGGGTCGGCGAGGGTGCGCCGATCGTCGAGCAGCGCGAGGACGACCGCCGCCGCCTCGGCCGAAGCGGGCCACTCGCCGAGTGCCTCGAGCACGGCGAGCCGCACGAAGGGCGCCGGATCGTCGCTCACGCCCGATGCCACGAGGGCGGCGAGCGCGGCGGCGTCCCTGGGCAGCGCCCGGACGGCGTTCAGCCGCACCCCCGCGGACGGATGCCGGAGCGCCGCGTGCACGCCGGCCACGGCGTGCGGGTCGGCTCCCGGCCCGTCGAGCGTGCCGAGGAGCCGCAGCGTCCAGATCGCGTGGATCGCGCCGGCGTTCAAGCCGATCGCATCGACGAAGGAATCCTGCACGAGTCCGAGGAGCCCCGGCAGCACGTCGCGGACGCCGTCGGGCCGCCCGTCGCATCGCGAGACGAGCGCACGCTGAGCCCGCTCCCGCCAGAAGAGGTTGTCGTCGGCCAGGCGCGCGACGAGCTCGGCGGATGACGCACGGCCGAGCGGCGGCCGAGCGGCGGCCGGCGGGTTCCCATGGACGACCCGCCAGATGCGTCCGTGGGTCTTGTCGCGGAGCGGCGTGACGTAGGCGCCCCGCCTGCCGGTCTCGAAGCCCGCGGGCGTGGGATTGTGCTGGACGATGAAGTTGTACCAGTCGATCACCCACACCTGGCCGTCCGGACCGACCTCCGCCTGGATCGGGGCGGTCCATTCGTCGTCGCTGGCGAGCAGGTTCCACGCCATGCGACTGGTGAATCCCGCGCCCTGCGCCGCGAGGGCGAAGGTCGCCACGACGTGCCCGGTCGGCTCGCAGACGAACGCGGTCCTGTTCCAGTAGTCGCGAGGAAACCCGCGGGCCGTGTAGAGCCGGTGCCCGGCGGCTGCCGTGAACCGCCCATGGTGATCGACCTGCCGGATCGCCACGGCGCCGTCTCCCGAGGTTTTCGGCGCCAGTTCCATCGCCGGGCTTCCCGCGATGCCTCCGAGCGTGGTGGCGCTCCAGCCGCGCACCCGCTCGTAGACGCGGTTCGGCAGCGGCATGTGCTCGCTCGGATTCCCGTTGGCCGTGGAGCCGAAGACGAGCCCCTCCTCGCTGAAGCCGAAGCCCCACGAGTTGTTGTTGGTGCTGCGCAGGAATTCGAGGGCGGACCCGTCGGGACGACACCGCCAGAAGCCGGCACCGAACCGGTGCGTCTCACCCCCCACCATCCCGCTGAAGCCCGAGTAGCCGACGATGCCATACACCCATCCGTCGAGCCCCCAGGTGAGGTTGCTCGGGCCGGCGTGGGTGTCGCCGGTGCCCCAGCCCGTGAAGAGTGCGGTGCGACGGTCGGCCCGGCCGTCGCCGTCGGTGTCCGCGAGGTGCAGGAGCGCCGGCGCCATCGCGACGATGAGCCCGCCATCGTGCGCGAGCATGCTCGTGGGGATCGAGAGGTTCTCGGCGAAGACGTCGCGTCGGTCGGCCCGGCCGTCGCCATCGGTGTCGGTGAGCTTCACGATCCGGTCGCGACCCTCGACGGGTGCCACCGGATCCTCAGCCGACGGCTCGACCAGGTCGTTGGGATAGTCCACGCTCTCGGCCACGTAGACGGCGCCGTCGCCGTCGAAGCACATCGCCAACGGCTTGCCGGCCAGCAAGGGCTCGCTGGCGAAGAGTTCGATGCGGAATCCCTCGGGCGTGATCGCGTGCCGGCGCGACTCCTCCGGGTCGAGCGGCTTCTGCATCGTCGCGATCTGCTCGTCCCCCTTGCGGGTGCCGCCCGGCGCGTAGAAGGGCACCTTCGCCGGCTGGTACTCGAACGGGGCGAGGCCCGCCAGCGGCCTCGTCATGGTCGGGTGATCGACGTACGTGCCGGCGGCCGCGGGATCGCGGCCCGCCGCGTAACGAATGCCGCGCTCCACGAGGTTGTGGAACCCCGGATGCCCCCAGGTGCGTTCATCGTGGCCCCACGCGGTGTAGAAGACCCTGCCCCGGCCCTCGTCGCGCACCCATGTCCACGGCTCGGGAGTGTCGCCGTCGGGCCGCTCCTCCAGGACCGTGCGGCCCCGCGTGTTGTGCTTCGTGTGGACGTAGGTCTCGTCCCAGCTCGCGAAGCCGCCGAACCCGCGCATCACCGGATGCTCCGGCGCGACGGCACGCACACGGAACTCGCCGGCGCCATGCTTCTGGAACTGCGCCCCGACCAGATCGATCCACGCGGGGGAGTCGCGGAAGCAGAAGCTCGCGCAGTGCAGCGGCACGAGGCCCTTCCCACCGCGGACGAAGTCGAGGCTCGCGGCCTCCCCGTCCGCCGGCAGCGCGTCGATGTTGGCGTAGACGACGAGCGCGTCGTACGAGCCGAGCACGTCGGCCCGCAGGTCCGCCAGCCGCTCGGTGTAGACCAGTTCGATACCCCGCGGCGCGAGCACGGGCTGGAGCTGCGCGAACCGCACCGCCGGGCGATGGTGCCCCTGGTCGCCGAGAAAGAGCACCTCGAGTGGCGGCTCGGCCGCGGTGGCCGGCGCGACCAGCGTCCCGATCGCGATCACCAGGGCCGACGTCGTGCGGATCATCCTGAAAAACTCCATTCCGGCAGCTTCATGACGGCGCCCCCGTGCATGGCCGACTCGTGGGCCATGAGTCCGGTGCAGGTCCAGTTGGCGCTCTGGCGGGCGTTCGGATACGGGTCGCGGCCCTCGACGAGCGCGGTGACGAACTCGTGCACGAGATGCGGGTGGCTGCCGCCGTGGCCGCCCCCCTGCGTGAACGAGAGGTGCTGATGCTCGCCGGCATCGTAGACGCCGCCCGTCGTGAAGCGGCGGATCGGCTCGGGCAGGAGGTGCGCGAAATCGGGCACGGGCACCCGGCGCGGAATCTCCGGCTCGGGCACCTTCGCCGTGTGGAGCACCGGCTCCTCCCCCTCGCAGAGCTGCCACTCGAAGCTCCGCTTCGACCCGTACACGTCGAAGCTCTCGCGGTACTGCCGCGCGGTGTCGAAGAGCGAGCGGATCACACGCGCCACGACGTCGCTGTCCCGGAGCGCCACGTGGGCGCTTTCGATCGCGAAGGGCGAGCCGTACACGCGCACGAGCTCGTCGCGAATCCGCCCCGAGCCGAAGCAGCTCACCTCGCGGGCGTCCTTGCGCTGGAGCGCGAGGCAGGGGCCGACGCAGTGCGTGGCGTAGTGCATCGGCGGCAGTCCCGGCCAGTAGTCGGGCCAGCCGTCCATGTCCTGCTGGTGGCTCGCCTGCACGAACTGGATCCGCCCGAGCTCGCCCCGGTCCGCCATCTGCTTGATGAAGAGGAACTCACGCGCATAGACCACGGTCTCCGCCATCATGTACCTGAGGCCCGTCCGCTCCACGAGCTCGACGATCTTCCGGCACTCCTCCACGGTCGTCGCCATCGGCACGGTGCACATCACGTGCTTGCCCGCCTCGAGGGCTGCCAGCGACATCGTTGCGTGGTCGGGGATCGGGGAGTTGATGTGGACCGCGTCCACGTCCGGATCGGCGAGGACGTCGGCGTAGCGGGTGTACCGCCGCTCGACACCGTGGGCCGCGCCGATCTGGTCGAGCTTCTCCCTCGATCGCTTGCAGATGGCTACGAGTTCGGCATGAGGATGCCGCTGGTGTATGGGAATGAACTCGGCGCCGAAGCCGAGGCCGACGACGGCGATGCGGACGCGGCGGTCCTGCCGGGCGACTGTGCTAGTCATCGAATCGCGATGCCTCCTCGGGTCAGTTCGTGACCATCGAAAACCGGAAGATCTCTCACCGGATGCCGCAGCTGCATGCCGCGGCCGGCTTTCCACAGGGCGTCAGGGGCGGAGCGTCAGCGTGACACGGCGCACGTCCATGACCGTCTTTCCCGGCACCTCGACCGCCCGCAGGACGAGCGGCCCACGTCCCCGCTCCAGCCGCAGCGTGCCCAGGTGCAGCCCACGAAACTCCTTCATCCTCGACTCTCCGGCCGTTCGTGGCAACGTGTCCTGGTTGGTCAGGAGCGGGGGATCCCAGCCCGGCTCGACGCGACCGGAAAGCCGCCGGCCGTTGCAGGCCAGTTCGATCGTGGAGCCGATGTCCTCGGGCGGGCAGGTGTAGTCGATGACGACGTCGTAGTCGCCGGCGGTCTGCACGTCGACCTGCCAGGTCATGGTGCCTACCGTGTCCGTCCACCGGACGAAGTAGGAACAGTTTGGCGCCCGTGCGCTCCGCTCGACGCCGCCTGCCGGCGTGCCGTCCCGCGCCGGCAGCATCGTCACGGGAAACGCGGGATACCCGACACCGATGGGGCGCGGATCGATCGCGCCGTCGCCTCCCGCACCGCGTGGCGGCAGGTGCACGTCGCGCTCCCATGCGGCGACGGCGTCGGCGAGTCGGGTCCGCACGTCCGCACGCTCGGTGGCCAGATCGCGGGTCTGGCCCTCGTCGGCGACCATGTCGAAGAGCCGGCCCGTCGCATCGAGTCGATACCGCTGCGACCGCGCGCTCGTGCGTCCGCCCCACGTGGAGAAGAGCACCCGATCCGGCCAGTCCGGCGCGTCGCCGCGAAGCAGCGGCACGAGATCACGGCCGTCGAGCGGCTGCCCGCCGACCGGCTCGACGCCGGTCAGCGCCGTGAGGGTGGGCAGGAGGTCGATGGCGCCCGCGATCTGGGTCACGGTGCGTCCGCGCGGAAGCCCGCGCGGCCACCTCAGGAAGCACACGGAGCGCACCCCGCCCTCGTCGGTCGTTCCCTTGCGGCCTGCCATGCCTCCGTTCCACCGATCGCCGTTGGGTCCGTTGTCGGAGAAGTAGACGACGATCGTGTCGTCGGCGAGCCGGAGCTCGTCGAGCGTCGCGAGCAGACGGCCGACGTTTTCGTCCTGGTTCTCGAGCATGGCGTGCACGCAGCGGGTCTGGTCGGCGTCCTCCTTCTCCGGCTGCGTCGCCGGCTGGACGATCTCGACCCCGCGAAAGCGCTGCCAGTTCGCCGCCGGCGCAGCCCACGGGGAGTGCGGCGTGGTGAAGGGCACGTAGCAGAAGAACGGCCGCGTCGCGTGCCGGCGGATGAACGCGATCGCCTCGTCGGTGCAGACGTCGACGATGTAGCCCCTGGCTCGCTCCATGCGGCCCTCGCGCTCGAGCGGAGGATCGACGTATTCGCCCCAGTGTCCCGACGAATGGCCGTAATAGGTGTCGAAGCCACGGCCCATCGGGTGGTAGGGCCACTGGCTGCCGTTGTGCCACTTGCCGAAGCAGCCGGTGGCGTACCCCGCGGCGTGAAATGCGTCGGCGATCGTCGCCTCGTCAAGGTCGAGCCGTTCGTGGCCGGTCGAGACGCCGGTCACGCCGGTCCGCGGGTACCAGCGGCCCGTCAGAAATTCCGCACGGGTCGGTGAACAGACGGGGCAGACGAAGAAACGGTCGAGGCTCACGCCGGCACGGGCGAGCCCGTCGATGTGCGGCGTGCGCGCGGCCAGATTGCCGCTCACCCCGAAGTCCCCCCAGCCGGCGTCGTCGGCGAGAAGGACGAGGACGTTGGGGCGGCGTGGCTCCGCGCCGACCGCCGGTCGCTCCGCCGGTTGCACGACCACCACGCACGCGCCGACAAGCCACACCAGCCACGCTCGCATCATCACCCTGCCCAGACCGTCGGTCGCCGATCGCCGTGGCGGACCTCCCGCCGGATCGTCACAATGGTGATGCGGTGGCGGCGGCGGGGCAATCACCCGGTCGGACGCCCGTCCGGACTGCCGGCCGGGCATCCGGCCGCCGACGCGGTCGGCCCGCGACGCACGAACCGCTCCGCGGAGAGCCGCTGTCGGTGCCACGGACGAATCCCGGACGATGCTTTCCCGCCAGCGAGGCGTGATGTCCGCCGCTTCCATACCCGGTCCGGCGATGGACACTCCGCCGATCATCCGCTGCACCGCGCGGCACCTCCCCGCGATCCAGGCGATCTTCAACGACGCGATCCTGCGCTCCACCGCGATCTACGAATACCGCGAGCGTTCGGAGTCCGACGTGCGGCGCTGGCTCGCCGCCAAGCGACGGGCGGGCATTCCCGTCCTCGGGATCGAGGCCGAGCGCGGCATGCTCGCCGGGTTCGCCACATGGACGGCGTTTCGCGCCCGACCCGCCTCGAAATACTCGGCGGAGCATTCCGTGTACGTGGCGGAGGCCCATCGCGGCCGTGGCATCGGCCGGAGGCTGCTCGACGCCGTCGTCGCCGAGGTCGCCTGCCACGACGTCCACGTCCTCGTCGCGGGCATCGATTCGACCAACGCGGCGAGCATCGCCCTGCACCGGTCGGCGGGATTCGCGCACTGCGGCACGGTCCGCGAGGCTGGCTTCAAGTTCGGCCGCTGGCTCGACCTCGAGTTTTGGCAGATCGTGCTGACGACGCCCGCCCGGCCCGTCGACGGCTGACACCACGACGTTCGGCGCGGGTCAGCCGCCGCGCGCCCGCCGCACCTGCTCGGCCCGCGCGGCCGCAGGGGCGCGTTCGCTCGAGACGCTCAGCACGCGTGCCGTCGCCTTGTCGAGCGGCTGCAGCGTGTGTGGGATGACGGCGGACAGGTACACGCTATCGCCGGGGCCCAGGACGATCCGCTCGTCCCCGTAGGCGAGGCGAACCGAGCCGTCGAGCACGAGGAGGAATCGCTCGCCGTCGTGATGGTCGGGATGCTTCCGCGTGCCCTGCCCCGAGAGATGCAGGATCGTCGGATGCATCTGGCGATCGCGCCAGCCACTCGCGAGGCTGCGGACACCGACTCCCGAACGGCCGTTCTTGGACGGCAGTGTTTCCCCCTCGCCACTGCGGACCACCGTGAACTGTGGCTCCGCGGCGAGGCCCGCGACGAGCGCGTCGAGGCCGCACTCGAGCACCTCGGCGAGCCGCACAAGACCCTCGAGCGAGGGTGAAAGCTGGCCGTTCTCGAGCTTCGACAGCCAGCTCGCGGTGAAGTCGGTCCGCGAGACGACCTCCTCGAGCGTCAACCGGCGTGCCACGCGGACTGCCCGCACGCGACGGCCGAGATCGACGAGATTGACTCCATGCGTCATATGGGGGCGAGTATGCCCCCACAGATGTTCACCCGCAAGAGGTAGCGATCCCCTCACGTGACGCTGACGCATCCGGGAGCCCGCGGCTCGGATGCGGCACCCGAGCCGACACGAACTTCAGGCGCCGGGCCGGCGAAAGTGCCGGTAGGCCTGCAGGACATCGTGCAGATCGGCGGAGATTTCGAGTTCGTCGTCCGCGAAGTCGGAAAGCCACGTCCGGCTGCTGGCCACGGCATCGGCCAGGAGCGGGAGCACCTCGCCGAGCGTGACGCGGACGCGATCGCCGCTGGCCGGCGGCGGCGCGAGGCTCAGGCCACCGTGCTCGATGTCGGGCCCCGTGTACACGCGCAACTGACGCATCGCCATGGCACACTCCCTTGCCGTAACGCTGGTGTCGGGAGTCGTCGAGCCGGCTGTGCCGGCCGTCATCGTGACGGGCGACGACTCCCTCTGGAGGGAAGATCGGCACGCGGAGCCCGCAAGGTTTGGCCGAATTCCCCGTCTGCACCGATCATGCGGACGAGCGCCGGCAAACAGGGCAAACTGGAGCGGTCGGTCAGGCCGGACCGCCGCCGGTCCCGGCAAGGTCGGCAAAACGCCCCGCCCGGAAGGCCTGCCC